>MHAC01000010.1:0-908 GCA_001804565.1 Ignavibacteria bacterium GWF2_33_9
CCTCCTGTTCGCTACCCTCGCTTACCAGCCAAGTCCAGTTACTGTACGGCGTAAAGAACTTGCAGACGAACACCTTGTCCTCCATCGGGACTTCTTCAGTGCTATATAGCGGTGGTATCTTCTTTTTCAGTTCTTCTGTCAGTAGCTTCATTACAGTCTCCCTCCTTTCCGATTATTGTGATTTCCTCCGTGCTCTTCAGTTTCCCACCGCAGTGCGGACAGGGCTGGCCGTATCTTGGACCCCAGCCGTGACAGTGGTTTCCGCAAGCGAAACATACCCATTCAGGCATTTTTAAACACCTCCTCTTCTTTGATGGTTAACCCGCACTCGATGCAAGTGTCGTAGAAGTTCTGGTCGTTGCCGTCGTTCTCCTCGACGAACCCGCCATCCCATGAGGACTTGGGCTGATAGTGGCCGTAAGAACTCCACCAACGGGTCACTGATTCGGACTTGGTGAGGTCGGCGTTACAGTGTGGGCAGTTCATTCGAGATCGCCTCCTGCGTCGATGTCTTCGACTTCGACATTAAGGGCACCGTCTCCTTCGAGTATCTGGGCGCCGAGGCCGTAGGGTTCCCTCTGGAGCACCCCGTTTATTAGGTCGATTGCTTGGCGGGCCTGTATTTTGGGTGCGCCATGAGTGAACTGGTCTGCGTCGAACTGGATTGCGATGTTTTTGACGGTGATTATTTTCATACCTTCCCTCCTTCTGCTTTGGCGATTGCTTTCCTGCATATCTCGGCAAGAGCTATCATTCCCGAGACGTGCTGATTGAAAAAGGCTATCTCGTGTGCCAGCTTGCACGCTTCGAGGAGGTCCGGAGCAGCGGTTACGAGGTCGGCGTTGGCCTTTGCTTGCTCCTGTACCTCCTTGTCTGATTCGTCCCATGTCTCGACATGAGCGATAAGG
>MHAC01000010.1:999-40742 GCA_001804565.1 Ignavibacteria bacterium GWF2_33_9
TTCCTCCTTTGATTCATTGGTTTTTACAAATTTATTAATAATTTTTTTATAATTATGAATAATTAATAATTATTCTTTTTTTAACCAGATGGAATATTTTTTTTCGAGTAAGCAAAACAATGATTTTTAGAATTTTTGCTAAATTGTTATACTTCATAATTTTAATAGAATTAGAAAAATATTACTTAAATGTATTCCGTATCATTATAGTATATAATATCAAGATTATTATTAGTTATTCCTAATTATTAAATATTTATTCATCATAATTGAATATTTTTTTTGTTAATTATTTAGGTTTGACTAATTTTGTATTTAGCTTTTTCAACTTATTTAAAAAAAGGTATACAAATGAATAATATTATTCAAAAAATCAAAAATTTACTAGTTTTTTCTATTGCAATTCTATTCTTTTATTCAACAGAATTATCTGCCGACCATAGGAATTTTGTTTGGACCTATGAATATATGATTATGGATAAAGGAAAAGCAGAATTAGAAACCTATAATACTTTCAGTACCATTAATATGGATAGTATCTCTAATACTACTTCAGCAGAATTCAATTTAGAATTCGAAGTAGGTATGAATTCATTTTGGGATGTTGCTGTTTATCAAAACTTCAAGCAAGCTCCTGAAGGTTCTCTGAGATATGATGGTTTCAAAATCAGAAACCGCTTCAAAATTGGTGAAAGTAATCAATTCTTTTTGGATCCACTTATTTACATTGAATTTATTTCTAATTCAAATTTCTCGAAACAAAAAATCGAGCCAAAATTAATATTGGCAAAAACATTGGACAAATTCACTTTTTCACTAAACCCCTATTGCGAGTTTGAATATGAAAATGAAGAATGGGAGTTTGTACCAAAGTATTCGATTGGGGCAGGTTATAAATTTACTAAACTTCTCAATCTGGGAGTAGAAATGAATGGAGGTGAGGACGGTAATTACATAGGGCCAACAATATCTCACGGCAGCTCTCAATTCTGGTTTGCATGGGGAACACTTTGGGGAATTGGTACAATTACTGAAGGTAAACCTGAATTTAAAACTCGTTTTATTATGGGTTTGGAATTATAATTTGTGGAATTTAAAATTAGGAAATAAATTCCATCGGTAAGTAAGATTAATTTTTGTGATTGATTAGAATAGATTATTCCGTCATGTATCTTTTGACCAAGTATATTAAATATCGAAATTTGAAAATCAATATCTGAATTATTTTCTATTATCTTATCGGTGGAATTTATTATTATTTTATTATTAATTTCATCCTCTAATGAATTTATGGGGTGAATTTCAAAATCTGCAATAATTGGTAAATGATCAGAAGATAACGTTGAAGCATTTTTTGCAAGACTAAATTTTTCCAAATCTTCTTCACTCAATTTTTCTGTATTGAATGTATATGACTTTTTCATTTGAGATGAAAAATCGCTAAATACAATATAATCCATTTTAGCAGGCCAATATGATGAATAATATTTACTCCAAGTGTAACAAAATGGTGAGTTAGAGTTCCTAGCATTGACTTCGGCAAATGCTGAATTATCCCAATCAATATTTTTGTCTGTAATCACTTTTTCACCATTAAGCAAAAGTTTCCATTGTTCTGAATTACCAACCAGATTCATATCTCCGACAATGAAAATTGGAGAATTTCTGTCAAGTGATAATTCTGCACTCCCTTCTTTTATTTCTTTAACAAAATCAATAATATTTTGTATCTCATTCAACCTCTTTACATTTTCATTACCTGCAGGAAGATGGCAATTTATCACAATACAATTCTGATTATATTTTGCATGCAAATCAAGAAGATATGCGCAATTTCCATTCAATTGTTTTGTAGCTTTTATTGGGTATTTTGATGCAAGGATTATGTCTGTATATTCTTGCTTTTTGACATACCAATTCTTATCTTGAAAGGTATTGTTTATTAAATTTTTAATAAATACTTCATCTGTTTCATAAAGTTCCTGAAAGCACATTATATCAGGTTGATTTAACTTAATTATTTCACAAAAATATGCCGTAAGATTTGTGTCAGCAATGTTATCCTGCAAACAATTCCATGTGAAAATTCGTAAATATTCATCATTTTCTTTTGTAATATCAATTGGAATTAAAGGAATTTGGTCGCAATTAGCAAAATTGAATTGAAGAAAGTCAATTTTTTCATCAGGACAAACATCGCTTTCATTTTGTACTGAAAACGCAAATTTGACACCATCGGAAGAGAAAATGACGGAATCTTTAAATTTTGCAAATTTTGATATGGTGAATTCGAATTCATTGGATGAATAACTTGGCATTCCACATAATTCGATAAAGGATGGCCTAATTATAAGAGAATCATTTCCAAAATAAAATTTTCCGGACTTTTCAGAGCAGTCATAAACAATATCTGCACCAATATTGCTAAAATTGAATCCGGTTTGATTATTCAAATCACAATCGATATATATTTTGAAATTCCCCTCTTCCTGAATCAATAATTCTTCATTGAATTTGATATTAAAGAAAAGGTAATTATCATTTTGTGAAAATTTTATTGATAAAATATCAAATTTTCCTTTTGAGTCTGTATCTTCGTCTAGAATTGAGGGTACCTCATTCCAGTCATCAAAATATCCATCCAAAACTATATTACTGCAAAAAGAGTATTCATTCGATAATGATGTATAATTTGGAAAGAGTTCCAATATTAAAAATATAGATAAATAATATTTAATTTCTGAAAAAATCATTTGCAATATCCCTGAAAACCTCCTTTTGGGTTGTCATAAATGGATGTTTACCAAAATCAAAAATTTGATACTGCGAATTTTGTATTTGAGAGCACACTTCAATCAAGCGTTTATCTATATTTGGAATTAATTCATCCTCTGTTGATGCAATACCTAACACTTTCGATTTAATAGATTTCAAATCACCAATTATGAGTGGTAATCCTTCATATCCTACTCTTAGCATCAAGTCTAAATCATTATCTAAAACTTTTTCCCAATCGCTCCCATGTTGTGATTTCCAAAACTGCTGTGACAAAAAATTTGATTGTTTTGACCTTACTCTTTTTTCAACAATCGAATCAGCTTCTTCAGGAAGTAAATAGGTGCCTAAAAAACTATCCACTATTAATTTTTCAATCAAATCCTGCTTTAAAATAGCTAAATTCAGACCAACTAAAGCTCCGCCACTAGTTCCAATTGCAAAACAAGATGAGATACCCAGAAAATTACATAATTCTGAGGCTGCTTTTGCATTGAAATTCCAAAAGTCATCCCTAAATCGCTTCACTCGTCCGCTTTTTCCATGACCGGGATAATCAAAGGAAATAACTTTAAAGTGTGAAGAAAAAAAATTAAAATCAAAACGAAACATTTCTGAAGAAACACTATTCCCATGTAATAAAAGGAGAGGTTGCCCCTCTCCTTTTATCTTAAAAAATACTTCTTGATTATTAAAATCAAAATAATCAGTTACAGATTGCATTTTTAGTCACCAGCAAGAATTGACTTAATTTTTTCAATAATATCATGTTCAAAAATACCGCAGGATTCCCAAAAATGAACTTTGGCAGTTACATAATCTTCTCTACCGCTAATTTCGCCTTTTAATTTCAAATGAGTATTACCGTTTTCTAATTCTTTTAAAACGAATTTATATTGAATTCGACCATTAACCCAAACTCCGCCACGTATCGTAGGCTCTTTAACAGAATAGCGTTTTATTGCATCTAAAGTTGTATCGCACTTACCAATGAAAACACAATAATCTGAAAATACTTTTCCTTTATAAAGTCCTTCATCTGTTTGATTATATGATTCCTGCATAATCTGGCATCCATTTTCCTCAATTGCTTTTACGCATGCTCTGTAAACTTTCTCGAACGCATATGGCAAATCGATATCATATCCATCCTTATTGTAATACTGCATTTTTGCATCTTGTTTGAATGGATTGAATTTATCGTTATCTTCTGTTTGAGCAAGCGTTGAATTTGTAAAATACAGAATTCCAAAAACTATGATAAAAAGTTTTTTTAGAGATAAATTTTTCATTTTTTTATTCCTTTAAAAAATCAAACTTAACAATTTCCTATCAATTATCAAAAGAATAGTAATTGTATTTATATTAATTTATTAGTCCCTTCAATCAATTAAAAGGTTTAATCACATTGAAAATATTATATTTACTAAAAGGATAGCAGGTGCTGTAAACATTATACTGTCAAATCTATCCAATATTCCGCCATGTTCGGAAAGTAGACTTGAACTATCCTTTACCCCTGCATCACGTTTGAAACCTGATTCGATAAAATCACCCATCTGTCCTAAAACTCCAATGATTAATCCATAAGTTATTAATTCTACTATTGGAAAATGAAGATTCATCATTACTGATATTAATACAAATGAAAGAACTGAAGCTATTAGTCCTGCAATGCCTCCTTCCCAGCTCTTCTTCGGGCTAATTTTTGGAGCAATTTTATGTTGACCCCATTTTCTTCCAATGAAATAAGCTGCTGAGTCGCATATCCAAATTGATGCGAAATAGGCAATTATAAAAAGTCCCCTTTCATTTACATTTATAATTTCTGCATAACGTAAAAAAAGTAAACTACCGAATGAGATATAAACATAGAATAGCCCTGACAGAGTGGTCGAAAAATTATTTATTGCATTCTTTTTTGAAGAAAACAGATTCCATACAAGAAAAACAATATAGGCTGCAAGTATTTCATAAATTGTTGTACTCAATATTCCTAATAATCCCAAAAATTCCGTAGAATTCAGATAATAATACAAAGTTGTTATAAAAATTGCAAGAAAAATAAGTCCGGGGAACACCATTGGACTATCCCCCTTTGCTTTTGCCATTTTGTAAAATTCCCATAATCCAATTAAGGAAATGATAAAAATTGCAGCAAAGAAATAAAACTTACCAAGGTAAATAACTCCTAAACCTACCGGTATTCCAATAACTCCAACTATTACTCTTTTTAATAATTCATTCATTTATTTTCTCCGATATGTACTTTTTTCAATTTAGGAAATCTGGAATTGCAAAATACAAATATTTCGCCTGATAATATCTCAATTTCAATCTCATTGGTTACTGAAATATTCGCATGCCCTTCCCTACTACCTATTTCAAGATATTCATTAAACAAATTCCATTTCAAGCCTTTGGTTTTCAATAAGGATTTGGATATAGGAAATAAAGATATTTTTTCGTTAATTTTTGTATTCATTTGGAAGGATTGATTCACACAAAATCCATAACGATTTGTTTCAACAATTGTTAAATTCATTTTTTTTGAAAATTTACTGAAAACAGACATATTATTCAAAGAATGTTCGTAAAGTCCACCATGAATTCCAATGATCAATACATTGTCTAAAGTATTATCCTGGCAATATTGAAGGACCTTTTCGAAATCATTGGTTTCCTGCTCCGAAATGTGAATTATATTCTTTGGATTAAAATCAAATTCTTGTAATAGTTGAAGATTAATTGAATCTAAATCACCAATTACTTTATCTGGAACAATTCCTTTTTTGAGTATGGATATTCCTGCACCATCTGCTGCAATAATAGGTATATTCGGAATATTTCTAATTAGTTCAAAGTCTTCGGTATCAGTATTCAGTGCGATTATAGCGTCATACTGTCTGTTTTCAAATGTGATTTTCAGCATATCATTTAAATTTAAAAATTATAATTAAAAGGCTTGTCCTATGCCGAAATTGAATTGCATTGTTGAAAATGGCTTTCTTTCCTTTAATGGATCGATTAGTGGAAAAGCAAAATCCAATCTCACAGGACCAATTGGGGTTTCGTATCTTAAACCAATCCCGGTACCAAGAGCTAGTTTTGTAAAATAATCTGTGAATTTCAATTCATTGGGAGAATCTTCAACAAACCAATGAAAAGCATTTCCAAAATCCAAAAACAAAGTTGTTTTGAAATTTTCCATGGCAGATTGCAGACTACGATTCAAACCGGGGATACGAGCAAAACCAAATCTGAATTCAATACTTCCTTCAACCAAAGCACCATTTCCAACAAAATTCTCAAGAAATTTATAAAGTGTACCGGAATTTATAGAGTCAGATTTGAATTGAGTATATCTCAATTGTCTGGAAGGCCATGCCCTTACACTATTTGGTCCTCCACAGAAAAATTGACGGTCAATGGGAACATAATTATTCCCATTTTCCAGCAACTCTATTCCACCAAATTTTCCTTTTAGTGCCAATACCGTTGTAGGAGTTAATTTGAAAAAATGATTGTGATTAAATTGAAATTTGAAAAACCTTGCTAATCCGGAAACTTCATCCATAAAGAAGAGTGGGTTCCATCCATCAATACCAATTAATGTGAAATATCCACTTGTTGGTGAAAAAGGATTATTGCGTGTATCACCTGTTAAGGAAAGACCAATTGTATTGGAAGTGAAAAAGTAAAATTTAGAACCTTGTATATATTTACTTAAATCTCCATAAAGTAGGAGTGCCTGGAATATATTATTTGAATCCTGTTCTGTTTTTGCAGATTTAAAAGCAATTCTTTGAGCTTCATCAAAATTCACAGGATTTTCTCTTAAAAAATTGAAATCTACATTTGCCCTATTAAAATATGTGATTTTTGCAAATTTAACTGGAAAGCTAACTGGAAATATGAAACTTGAGATTTTAAAGTAATTATTTAATAATTTGTAAGAAAATAAAAAACTGGACAGAAAAGAAACTTTGGAACTTCCAATATTCCAAAGCAGCGGTTGTGCATACTTAAAACCTGCTTGTGCTTCATATTCATATGTATTATTGGAAATAAAAGTTCCTAAATCTTTCAAATATACATTGGCAAAAGGAGAAAATTCTTGTGCTGCTCCAAATAAATTTCGATGCCTGTAATATGTTTCAAATCCTAGATTCACATAATTGTCAATTCGTGTTTGGTTCAAAGAAATACCAAAATTCATTTCCTGTTCCTTCCGATATAGCAAATATGACTGAAAATTCAATACTGAATCATTCTGTGGAGCATACTGTGAAGTAGTGTCTATTGCAACAATCTCAAATGTACCCAATGTAAGTAAATTATCCTTCGTTCTTTCAATTTTCGTGTAATTCACCCATTCACCAGAATGGAAATCCAATTGCTTCTTCTTCATTTCTCTTGAAATTAATTGTTGACCGTTTGAGCTGTCAACAAAATCAATTCTACCAACTTTGAATCTGTTCCCAATTTCATAATCTACGTAAATTTTGTCCGTTTTGCTCACAGTATCAAGTTCGACCTTAGGACGTGAATAGCTAGAATAATAATAACCTTTTGTTCTTAGAAATTGATTGATTCTTTCAAATTTTGCATCTAATTTTACTTCATTAAAATCTGAGCCCTTGTTAAAGGAAGTATATCTGATTAAATTATCAGTTATTTCCGGTGCTACCTTATCTAGTCCATTATAAACTATTGAATCAAGAACATATTTATCACCTTCCTGAATGTGGAAAACAAGAATATTTTCTATTTTTTTGGGATTTGGTTTAAATTCATATGTGATTTTTGCGAAATGAAACCCATTAATTTCGTAAAAATTTTGGATTGAAATTAAATCGCCCTCTGCAGTCAATTTATCGAAAAATGGTACTTCATCACGTAATTCAAGAAGTCCTTTTTTAAATTGTTTGTTCAATGCTTTAATCATTGATGGATTTTTCTCGAATTCTCGATAAAAAGAAACGAAAAGTTGATAAGGCAGGTTATTTTCAGTTGCTTTGGAAGCAATTATATCTGAAAGAAGTTCAGAATCTAATTTATCAACACCCTCAAATTCAATTTTATTAATTTCATTAAATTCAGGATTTATGATTGACTTATAGAGGTTAGTTCTAATTATATTCGCATTATCAGCAAATGATAAATTAGCAGAAAAGAAAAATGACAAAAATAAAAGAAAATAAAGAAAATCTATTTTCCGTATTAATTTATATATTATTTGAAAAATCAGGAAGAAGTTATGCTTTATGTCGAAATAGTAAAACCTATTAATAAAATTGGTCTTCCTGATCATCATTGTAAAGATATTCATCATTTATCACATCTTCGTATTCAGGCCAAAGGTCTTCAATTCCTTCAATTAATACTTCAGAATCTTCAATTTCTAAGATATTGTCTAGAACTTGTTGCGGGCAACCGGCACGCATAGCATAGTCGAATAATTCTTCTTTTGTTGCAGGATAAGGTGCATCCTCAAGAAAAACCGCAAGTTCAGGAGTCCAAAACATTTATTTCCTCTTTTTATCATTTTTTTAAAATGCAAAAATATATTCTTTTAATTTAATAATTGCAATTATTAACATTTTTTTTACGGAACTATTGCAAATTTCTTTAAAATTGTGCTGATTTCTTTCCCATCTGCTGTTATTCCTTCAACTCTGAAGAAATAAATACCAATTTCCAATTTTTGTCCGGTATTATCCATTAAATCCCAAGAAACACCACCATCAGCACTTTTATCTTCAATCGTTTTTAGAATTTTCCCATTTAAATCCGAAATTTCAATTTTACTTTCTTTAGTAAGATTTCCAAATTTTAAAATTTCATCCTTAGCTAGTGAAAATGGATTCGGAAAAGCAAATGCATTATCTAAATTTGACTTACTTAGTACAAATGAAAGAGTATTCCCTCTTCCATCAACCATTTTATTACCGGATAATGCTTTCACATTCAAAACAGTAACTGAGTATGTGTTTCCAACGATATTACTGTTTTTTATTTCATTATCAAGCATTATTTTTACCTTGTTGCTTTCTATCCGTTGAACATCAAGAATATCACCTAGTGGATTTATAGAATAATTCCCAGTTAATTCTGAAGAAGACTCATCTATATCCTCCGAGAATGCTAATAACAACTCATTCAATGAAACTATTTCAAGAGAAGCAAGACTAAGAATACTTTCATTACTTTCATTAATAGTGAAGCTTAATTCACTCCCTAATACTGGTGTTCCCCAATAGTCATCGAATGGTCCAATTTTGATAATGTATTCTCCATTTAGTAGTGTATATGCAAATGTCAAAATATAAGTAGAATCATTTACAGATTGAATTGTCGAAGGAGAAAATTCCTCAAAACTCATATTACTGCTAACTTGAAATGTTGAAATATCCTTCAGATTTTCTTTTATCCTACCATTAAAAGTAACAAACAAATGATTTTCATTCAATACTTCGACATTTATTGCTTTAATAGGATTATGAGCAAAAACTGTAATTAATTCGGAAAAATCACTTTCAAGCATGCTTTGATTTTCGTCAAAAGCTTTAATTAAATAATAATTTAAGTCATCAACTTTAATATCTGAAAGGGAACAAAAATTATCAGTCACTTCTGTCTTAAAATAAAGAGTATCATCTCCATTTGGGTTGAATCTCAAATCATAAATTTTGTATTTGTCGGCATTAGGAACTTCGAACCATTGTAAAAAAACTTCATTTTCATTTATCGAAAATGCCTTGTTCACAATGGGAGCATCTAATTTATTTTGAGCAGAATTTATCTCAAAAAATGCAGTGGAATCCCAAGTCCCAAAACCAATTTCATTAATCCCATTACCATCAAAATCATGAATGATGGCTGAATTTGCAAAGGAATACGGATATTGCCAAACTGGTTTAAACGAATTTTCTACCCATTTCCAAACTAAAATGTTTGGGAACTCTGAAATAATCAACTCTTCCCCTTCATCATTATCTATATTTCCGATAGTAACGCCGTTTCTGTATGAAATCTTTAACCTTGGGTCAATTCCCGCTCTAACACCTAGTATGTTTTCGAAATTATCAACTGTATAAATATCAGCATTGTTTGATTGAATTAATCTATAGCTCCAGATAACATCATTAGACTCTGATTTATCGAAAAGTATTTTGGATCCAAAGGTTCCAATTACTATTGCAGGATTATTTTTACCGGGAAGATTAATCGAAGTTACAACCGGATTGGAATAACCATAATTTGTTAAGTCACTCCATTCCAAACTGAATCGCCCTTCTTTAAATTCAAACATGAATAAATTCCCATAATAATTACTATGGAAAACCTCGATATTACCGTCTCCATCAAAATCTCCAATTGCAGAACCTTTTGTAACACCTTTTTTGGAGATAGAATCTAGTTCCAATACTTTAAATTGTCGGAAGTCGCCATTGTAATTTTTAAAAATGAAATACGTAGTATCATTGTATCCCAAAATTTCATCAAGCCCATCTCCATCGAAATCTTTAAAACCCTCAGCCCAAAATGAATGTCCCAATTCACTGGAAAAAATCAATTTTGTCAGAGGTGATTCTCCACCCTGACTTGCACTTGTAACAATACTCTTTGCATTTTGTGTGTAAAGAACATCTGTATTTTCATCATAATTGATTTTACCATATTCTATCGGTATCCAACCTTCTGCAGAACTATCCCTTAAAATAAATTTATTATTCTCGAACTCATATACTTCAGTATTGCCTATATAATACTCCTGAAGATTATTGATAATTACTGTTTTTTTACCATTCTTAAATAAATCCTCTACATGATTATTAACAAAGGCTCTTGGCAATTTATAAGGTTTTTCTGTGAAATTCATACTTGGAAATTTCAGAGGCATATAATCAAATGTAAACTCTCTTTTTAGAGTATCATATTTTTGTTCATTTTGTGAAAATGGGATGAAATATGCTGTAGCAGTATATTTTCCCTGTTGCATAAAGTCATCCAATATGATTGTGTGTTCAGTATCATTTTTTTCTAATTCATATACTTTCTTCTTCAATTGCGGTTGATTGTCGCAACTATATTCTACCCAAAAACTACAAGGGATATTTGTTACAGCAGTAATTAACCAGACTCTATTTCCATTCTTAAGAGCAGAAAGAGATTTTAATGTTTTTAGGGTTAGAATTCGATTAGTATCATCTAAGGAAGTTACTCTCATAGCTTTATTCTTCCTTAAAATCTGACCATTTTGTAAATTTAGTTTGAGTGATAGAATAAAATCTTTATTAGGTACAAATTCAGTTTCTATTTTTAAAGGATTAACTTGTTGTTTTTGGAAGACATTGCTAATTGCTGAAAATCCTTTTGTTAAATCATATGAATACTCTAATTGAAAAGATTCAAACAGAGGGGTTTGAGAGATTATCACAGGTTCCAATTTGTTTGTAGAATCAGCAAGGAAATCATAATTCGTCATTCCTGAAATATCGTAATCACTAATCCCAACATTCTGTAGAGCTTGGCTTATATTCAGCAATCCCGCTCCAGTCAATCTATCCCATCCTTCTGCTTTCAATTTTGAAGCATTTGCTTCCAATGTAGAACGAATTTGAGAAGATGTTAGATTTGGATACTTTTGCAATAATAAAGCTGCTGCTCCCGATACAAATGGTGCAGAAAAAGATGTTCCACTTATTCTATGATAAGAATTTCCGGTTTCCAATGTTAAAACATTTTCTCCGGGGGCAACTAGAGATAAATTCACTCCATAATTACTAATTGATGAACGAACATTGTCACTTGTTGAAGCTCCGACTGAAATTACGCAATCGTAATCTGAAGGGAAATGAGGTATTCCTGTATTTTCATTTCCTGATGAGGCAACCATTATGCAACCTGAGGCGTTTGCATATGAAATTACATCCTGCAAAAGAAGAGATTTGAATGGATCTCCGAAACTCATATTAATCACTTTAGCACCATTCGCAATACAATATAAAATTCCGTTTGCAATATCATCCATTTCTGCATTTCCTGTCGCATCAAAAACTCTTGTAGTCATAACTTTACTCTTGTGCGCAATTCCAATTATTCCTAATTTATTGTTCCCCTCTGCAGCAATAATCCCGGCAACTCCAGTACCATGCCTTCCCTGATCATCTGGTATAGGGTCAGGGTCAGTCCAATCTCCAAAATTAGCATAATCCTGATTAACAAAATCATAACCAATTACATCATCAGTAAATCCATTCCCATCATCATCCAATCCGTTGAAATCACCATAAATACCGTCAATTTGAACATTTTCACTCCATGGTTCAAAAGTACCGTTATGATTTAAATCTTCATCTGAATTAATCCATAGTTCATTTTTCAAGTCTTCGTGATTGAAATCGATACCTGTATCCACAAGTCCGATTACTATTCCTTCTCCTGAATATGTTTTCCATAGATCATTTGCATGGACAGCATTTCTTGCCCATTGAAAATTAACAAAAGAATCATTTGGCATTTCAGTTTTATTGATATGAAATATATGATTTTCTTCAATGTACTCAATTGATTCATCTTGCTTAAGATTATTCAGAAATTGGGAATTGTTATCATCGGCTAGAAATGTAAAGTACAAATCTTCATCAAATTTAATTTTTTTTGATTGGATTCTGCTCACAAATTTATTATCATTTGAATTGAAGAGTTTTTTCAAACCAAATTTATTTTGGATAATTTCTGTATTTTCTTTTTTAAATTTCTTGAATTTAATTATATAATTTTTCTGTGCATATAAACCACTCATTAAAAAAAACATAAGGCACAGCAAAACTGAAAACTTCTTAATCATTATAAATTTAAATTATTTTTGTAATATAACTTTTTTCGAAGTAATTTATTTGATTTTAATATAAAAATGGCGATAATCGTCAAATTGGCTAAAAATTCATCAAAAGTGGCATAGTATTTGTGAGAATAATGCTTTCTTTAAACATATTTTTATTGCTGAGGAATTAATGTTGAATCAAGCAGATTATACCATTGTCGGTATTGATGGTGGTGGCACTCACACTCGTGGGGTTTTATACAGAAATAATGAAATAGTAGCAACAGCGATGGCAGGAACATCCAGAATAGGTTCAGTAGGTATTGGTGAATCCTGCGAAAGAACACTTAATGTAATTCAGGATTTGTGTAATCAGACTCAAATTGAAACAACAGAAATTGATGCATTGGTTGTTGGTTTGGCGGGTATTTGGCTTGAAGAAGAAAAGAAAAGAGCAGTTTCATTGATGAGAACACTTTCTAAATCTCAAAATATGCATTTTAATGATATATTTGTTATGAGTGATGCTGAAATAGCTCTGGAAGGCTCTTTGGGAGATGATGACGGCATTATAATAATAGTTGGTACAGGTTCAATCGGAATTGCCCGAAAAGGAGAAGGCAAACTCTTGAGATGCGGAGGCTGGGGAATCGAACTCGACGATGAAGGCAGTGGTGCATGGATAGGAAGAGAAGGTCTGACAGCAGTAGTTCGTGATTTAGACGGAAGAGGTCAAAAAACTAAATTAACACAAAAATTCGCAAAAATTACACCAATTATTGATTTAGAAAATCCTCGCACAATTGTTAAAGCATTTTCGGAAAAAAGTTTTGAATATTATATGATATCCCCTCTTGTCATGGAATGTGCAGTTGAAGGTGATGAAGTTTGCCTTGAAATAATAAATCGTTCTGCGGTGCATTTGAGTGAATTACCTACTACATTGGCAAAGAATTTTGGGAAGAAAAAAGTTAAAGTGGCATTGATGGGTGGTATTATTGATAATGATACTCTCCTATCTCGAAAATTAATAGCCGAACTTAAAACAAAGAACAATCTCGAATTAATCAAGCCAAATGGTAATGCTCTAGATGGAGCAATAAGGATAGGAAAGAAAAAGATTGCTCAGAGTGAAGAAATGTAAAAAAAAAGGACGATTTTGATCGTCCATTTTTTTTTTGAAATCAATATTTAATTTTATTTGTCTGCTTCACCCATGACAGGATCAATTGAACCAATAATAACTACCATATCGGCTATCATTGAACCTCTTGCCATTTCAGGTAAAGTTTGCAAATTGGAAGTTGATGGTGAACGGAATTTCAACTTCCATGGATTACCTGTTCCATCGGAAATAATATAAAATCCTAATTCCCCTTTTGGACTTTCAATAGCAGTGTATGTTTCACCTTTTGGAGGAATTGCACCGTAATTTATCAGCATAAAGTCGTGAATCAATTCTTCCATTTTTGTATAAATTTCATTTTTACCTGGTAAAGTGGTTTTCGGATCATTCAATCGAAATTCACCTTGAGGCATTTTGTCTAATATTTGATGCATTAATTTTGCACTTTCATGGCACTCCCGATATCTTATTAAATATCGTGCAAGACAATCTCCATCATTTTCAGTAATTATGTCAAAATCAAGTTGGTCATAAACTAAATACGGACTTGATTTCCTCAAATCACGTGCTACTCCTGATGCTCGAAGTACAGGACCTGTTGCACCTAAATCGATAGCTTTTTCGGGTGATAAATATCCAATTCCGGCCATTCTGTCAATAAAGATTCTGTTTCTATGAACTAATGCTTCTGCTTTGTCTAAAAGTGGTGGGAATTCAATTAACCATTGTTTGATTTTATCCAATATTTCATCAGAAATATCATTTGCAACACCGCCAATTCTTGTATAACTTGTTGTAAATCGTGCTCCGCATATTTCCTGGAATAAATCGTAAAGTTTTTCTCTTTCGATAAAAGTCCAAAGAAATACTGTCATAGCACCCAAATCAAGGCAAGTAGAACCGATAGCCATCAAATGTGAAGAAATTCTCGCCATTTCTGAAATTAAAGTTCTGATCCATTGAGCACGTGGTGGTGCTTCAATCCCCAAAGCATTTTCGATAGCCAGTGCAATTGCCACATTATTAGACATTGGAGCAAGATAATCCAGTCTGTCTGTATGAGGGATAAATTCATGATATGTCAAATTTTCAGCTAACTTTTCATATCCACGATGCAAATATCCTAATTCAGGAACTGCATTCACAATTGTTTCGCCATCCAAGCGAAGTACTACTCGCAAAACACCATGAGTTGCAGGATGCTGTGGTCCCATGTTGAGAATCATATCATTATCCAAAGCAGTATCCATTAACAATGATACGTCCTGCTGCATTAATTCTTTATATAATTTACTATTCCTAATTCTATTAATTTCTTCGACTTGTGTTTTAGTCTTAACAGTCATTCTAAACTCCGGGAATTCGAATTAATCAAATATCAATTTCTAAAACTTGTAAATTAACTAATCTATGTTAAATTGCAAAAATCTTTTTAATTTATTTTTAATTTTCTTTAATTACCAGACAATTTATTTTTGTCAAATTTGTTTCCACTTATTACCAAAATAATCATTAATTTTGAAAATTAAATGGATTTCATATAACGGTGAACATTAAATCAGTATATTTCTTTTTTATTTTTAGCATCTTTATTGTTGGATGTGAATTATTTACAACAAGAACTCCTGAAGATCCTAATACTTCCTCTTTAAATTATCCTCCGGCAACTTCATACGAGATATTACTAAATAATTTTTCAAATTCAATTAACGAATTGAGTTCTGAAAATTATTATAATTGCTTTTTATCAGATGATGAAGTCGAATCAATTTCCTACACTTTCTTCCCTTCCCCAGATGCAGTTGCTCGTTATGGGATTGTATTTGAGAATTGGACTTCTTTTTCCGAAAAGAATTTCCTCTTAGGCCTTAAGTCAAAGGTTGAAAGCGGAATTATGCCTTCATTCAAATGGACATCAGGAAATTTCGAGATTATGACTTTAGATTCAACAGTATATGTTGGACAGTATGAACTTTCCATGAATTTGCAAAAAGAATTGGAAACCTTTTCCGGCATAAGTAGAATGACATTCATACACAATAGTTCAGGGTTATGGAAAATTAAAACATGGCAGGATTTCCAATTGAATAGCAGTGATTCGGCCAAAACTTTCAGTATTCTTAAAGGACAAATCGCAAATTGAGAAAACCGTTTAAATATTTTATCTCGATTTTGATTTTATCAGTTTTTACTGTTTTAGTTAATTCATGTGAAAATCCCTTTGCTCCAAGATATCGCTCTCCTGAAGATTCTGATGGAATGCTTTCCGACCAAAAGGACATTGACGGAGTTTTCGATAATTTCCGTTATGCATACATCTTCAAAGATACACTTGTTTACGGTGATTTGCTTGAACCTGATTTCATTTTCATCTACAGAAATTATGAAAAAGGAACTGATGAATCATGGGGACGTGACCAGGAAATGCTTACAAGTTATCGTTTATTCCAAGCGACTCAAAGTCTGGAACTTGTATGGAATGAAATTTTGGTAAACGTTGGTGATTCTCTCACAAGAGATGTATCTCGCAGTTTTAATCTTAATATAGTATTCAATCCTTCTGACATAGTTCGAATAAATGGAATTGCAAATTTCAGATTAAAGAAGAATCCTGAAGACCAAAAATGGAGAATTTTCACTTGGCGAGATGAATCTAATTTCTAAATTATTTCCCTAATCAATTTGCGCAATGTATTTAAATTTTGCACATTATGTACTCTTAAAATGTCAATCCCTTTTGTAAGTAATAACGTATGCAACAATACTGTCCCCAAATCTCTTTCTTTTGGATTATCAATCTCGAGAATATTTTTCAGGAATGATTTTCGGGAAATTCCTAAAAGCTGTGGCACACCTATTTTATTGAATTTATCCAGGTTTTTTAATAATTGAATATTGTGTTCAAAGGTCTTTCCAAAACCAATACCGACATCACTCCAAATCTTCTTCACACCAAAAGACTTTGCCAATTCTACTTTTTCATTTAAAAAGTAATATACTTCCTCTACAACATCAAAGTAGTATGGTTTACTCTGCATAATTTTCGGATTTCCCTGCATATGCATTATAACTAACCCTGCATTATATTGAGCTGCTAATTCTGCAAATTTTGGTTCAAATTGTAACCCTGAAACATCATTAATTATATCCACTCCATTATCCAGAGCCATTTTTGCAACATCATACTTTGTTGTATCAATAGATAATTGTATTTTAGGATATATTTTTTTGAGAATTTTTATTATCGGAATAACACGGTTTATTTCTTCCTTAATATCAACTGCTTGAGCGGAAGGTCTGGTCGATTCACCACCAATATCAATTATATCGACTGAATTGGTCACCATATCTTCTACATTTGCAATAACATTGGACATTTCGAAATTATCACCCCCATCCGAAAAAGAATCGGGAGTGATATTCAAAATGCCCATTATCTTAAAATTGTGATATTTCATTTAATTAACTTATTCACTTTTAATTTCCTGAATAGCAGGATTTTTTGT
Source organism: Ignavibacteria bacterium GWF2_33_9 (assembly GCA_001804565.1). Taxonomy (GTDB): domain Bacteria; phylum Bacteroidota; class Ignavibacteria; order Kapaibacteriales; family UBA2268; genus GWF2-33-9. The sequence goes on from MHAC01000010.1 coordinate 18,239, forward strand.
TTTTTTCTTTTTAATTTCAATAAAAATCGATAGAATTAGTAAAAAAGTTAAAAAGATATTTGAACTCAAACTCAAAATTTTGCCTGTAGCAAAAGATTTTGATATATACTTGAATTCAAGTTTATGATTTCCGGATGGTATCATTACACCACGTAATAGAAAATCAACTTTATAAACATCAACTTCTTTCCCATCTAAAAATGCATACCAGTCAGGATAATAAACTTCTGATACTACAAGCATTTTTTCAGTTTTAGTATTCACATTGAAGGAAATATATTCATTTTGGAAATTTGTAACTTTTGCGGATGCTGATAAATCCATATGAGTCACTTTCAAATTCACATCTTTTTCAATAAAAGCAGTTGTAGTAGGATTGAAATCTCCTTTTGCCAAATGGTTTAATATTGTCTTTGGTTCTTCTTTAACCAAAGTATCCACAAAAAATGCACGTGGTAAATAAGATGGATTTAAATAAACCATAGTGCCTGTTACGTTTGATTTATAAACCGGTTGTATACCCATATCCTGTTTTGCCAGTATATATTTCACATTAAGAAGATTCCACATAAAAGGACTGTTAAGATTACTTGTGCTTCCCTGCGAAGTTGCATCAAGCATATCCTGATATAACCTTAATTTGGCGGATTGGTAACCATTTACATTCTGCAAACCGTAATAAGCAGCAGCATTCGGGGATTGAGATGCAAAATCAGCGACACGATAAACTGAATTATCTTGTTTTACAAAATCAATGGCATCGTCTTGAACAAAAACATTTTCTGAAAGTTTTTGTTCTGGAATGTCCATTGGTCTCCAGCCAACTCTCCACAAATCAAAAATTGCTAATAAGATAATTGCAAAAATGAATGCATTGAATTTCAACTTCTTAGTTACAAAGAAATAAACAAGGCCTGCAGAAATAATGAGGATAATTGCATTAACAATCCAATCTGAAACCATTGCATCCCAAACAAATCCGTAAAAACTTTCAGGTAATCTGAAACTTTGACTAGATTTCAATGCATCAAAATAAGAGTTCTGGAATGTCCCGATAAAAATAATGCCAATGAGCAGAAATAATCCTGAACCAAAGAGAAAATAGAGACTTTTTTTCTTTGCGATGCTAACGTCACCTTTATTCCATTTAATAAATGTGGCAATTCCATATCCCGCAAGTATTGGCATTGTGAAATGAATAATAGCCAGAACCATACTGGGGGCTCTAAATTTATTAAAGAATGGAAAATTATAATAAAAGAAATTATATAAAACAGGAAATGTATTACCGAACGAAAGTATTAACGCAATAATCGAAACAAAAATCAAAAACTGAACAAATACATCCTTTCGGAAGGAATAAGCACCAATTATTGCAAAGAAAAATATGAAAATTCCAAAGTATGGTGCAGCATCTTCGAATGGTTTTTGTCCCCAGTAAGTTGGGATTAGTGTCTCAGTATTGTTAGTTTCAGGCCCAATATATTTCAGTTTTCCAAAACCATAATAACTAGGTACTAAAAATGTGATTGTTTCACCCGGAGAAAATGACCACATAGTTGCATATTGATAATCGTTACCACCGTCTTTAGTCTGATGTTGCTGGTCTGAAAGCATCATTGGTGCTGAGCCACGTGTTGAATAAGGTGTGTATTCCTGAATGCTCAAATATCTGTCTGCAGAAAGCAAAAATGATATCCCAAATGCAGCCACCAAAGTTATTCCGGGTTTAAGTACTGCCAAGAAATTTTCTTTTTTGAGTAATCTTACGAAAAATTCATACAGCAAATACAATCCAAACATCAAGCCACCATAAAATATCATTTGCACGTGCGTTGCTTCAAGCATTATATGCACAGCTAAAACAAACAAGGCAGCCCATAAAAATGAAAATTTCTTCAACAATTTTTCCATGAAAAGGAAGATCCATGGGTACATCGAGAATACAACTGGTTTTGTAAAGTGACCTATCATTATCCAAATAACTATACCTGTGGAAAAAACTGCAGCTACTGAAGTGAAAAAAGCAATCAGATGATTTTGTTTCTTTTCTCTCATTAGCAGAAACATACCAATTGCAAACATAACATAATGCAATGCAACTCTCGCTTCATCTCCACCTAATAATAATCCTAATTGTTCAAAAATCTGGAAATAGAAAACTCCTAGAAAATCCCAGAGTCTTTGTCCTGTTACGAGCAATGAAGCAAAACTCGGCATACCGCTGAAAATGTATGGTATCCACTGTGGGAAATTACCGGAATCTTTTGCAGCTTTTAAATAATTATCAAAGGACATCGATGCGACTGTATCTGATGAGTTAAATCCATTGCCGAATATTCCCTGTCCGAAGAAGATGAAGACTAAAACAAAAAGAGCAATGAAATAAATCCAATTTTTTTGCAAAAAATCAGGAATCTGATTCTCATTAAACTCCCCATTGGATGTACTTTGCTTCGACTTCACTATTACTTTTTTCTTTGACATATATTTCCCAAATATTAATTTTCATAAATTATGATACTAATCATAAAATTCAAAATTAAAATAAAAATAACTTAAAAAAAAATTTTTCATTAAAAAATCCGTAATTTTGTATATAATAAAATGTAAAAAGTAAAAACTTTTTTATTTTTAGTTTTTTTGTAAATTAAATACTAACAAAATTGGCGAAATTAATAAAACCCAGAAGTTCAAAAACACTTGCAATTAATATTGCAAAAATTGCATCCGAAAAATTAGCATCAACTATTTTAATCTTGGAATTAAAAAATGTAGAATCAGCTCCTGCAGATTACTTTGTAATTTGTTCAACACATTCACAACCTCAGACAAAATCTGTTTTTGATGAGATTTATTACCAAATTAAAAATTTGGGAATAACATTACCCAAAATTGAAGGCTTGGATTCATTAGATTGGATTCTATTGGATTACTTTGACGTGGTTGTACATGTAATGACTGAAGAAGCACGTAACTTCTATAAATTAGAAAAATTGTGGTCTGATGCTAAATTTTTCACATTAGATGAAGAAAATAAACCTATTTCATTCAAAAGAGAGAATTTGAAGAAAATGTTCTCTGCTCCCACTGTTTAATCACAAAATTGAAAAAAAATGATTTATAATTTTACAAGAACAATTTTGATGGATGCACTATCAAAATTGGGAGTTGATAATGTTCAAATTATTTTGGAAAAGCCAAAAAATTCTGATTTTGGTGATTTATCAACAAATATTGCAATGCAGTTAGCTAAACAATTAAAAAAAGCTCCAAGATTAATAGCACAGGACCTCATTGACAATCTTAATATTGATAATAATTTTGTCCAAAAAGTGGAAATTGCAGGTGCAGGTTTCATTAATTTTTGGTTTTCTCCATTTTTTTTCCAAAAAATGCTATCCGATATTTCAATAGCATCTGAAAATTATGGAAAGCAAACTATTGGTAATGGTCAGAAGGTACTTGTTGAATATGTAAGTGCAAATCCAACAGGTATGTTGCATATCGGGCATGGAAGAAATGGTGTAATTGGTGATACATTAGCAAATTTATATGATTTCCTTGGTTATGATGTTACTCGTGAATATTATTTCAATAATGCAGGAAATCAAATGCGTAATTTGGCAAAATCAGTTTATGTGCGATATCGTCAACTGACAGATGCTCCAGACTTCGAAATGCCGGAGGACGGATATTTTGCTGAATATATAATTGAAATTGCTAAAAAATATATCGTAGAAAATGGTACTGAATTTATTGAACAAAATGATAAGAATTTACAAAAATTTCAGAAATTTGCCGAAATAATAAATTTTGAAAATATAAAGAAAACGTTAATTGACTTAAATATACACCAGGATACTTATTTCAATGAAAATCATCTTTATGAATCAGGTAAGATTCAGGCTTTATTGGATAAACTTAAAGTAAAGGATTTAATTTACGAAAAAGAAGATGCTCTTTGGCTTAGATTGAGTGCTCTTGGATTGGAAAATGACAGAGTTGCAGTGAAATCAACCGGTGAACCTACTTATAGATTGCCTGATATTGCTTATCATATAGAAAAATTCGAAAGAGGTTATGACAAAATAGTAGATATTTTTGGCAGCGACCATATTGCTACTATTCCCGATGTTATTGCAGTTGTGAAGGCACTTGGATATGATACCGACAGAATTGATGTTGTTATACACCAGTTTATCACGCTCACAGAAAATGGCCAACAGGTAAAAATGAGTAAACGTTCCGGTAAGAGTTACACACTGGATGAATTGATTGAAGAAGTCGGAGCTGATGTTGTAAGGTTCTTCTTGTTGATGAGAGGAGTAAATACTCATTTGGAATTTGACTTGAATCTTGCAAAGGAACAAAGTGATAAAAATCCTGTTTTCTATCTTCAATACGCACATGCCAGGATTTGTTCAATTTTCGAAAAAATTGAGAAAGGAAATATTCAAGTAAAATTTTCTAATAATTTATCGGGAATTAATGAAAGTGTAGAATTTGAGTTAATAAAGAAATTGGCTGAATTTCCATATATCATTCAAGATGCTACTAAGAATGCAGAACCTCATATTTTATCGGATTATTTACGTGAATTAGCATCGATTTTCCATAATTTCTACCATAATTGCAGAATTATCGGTGAGGAAGCTCTCATTATGTCTGGTCGTTTGGCATTGGCAACAGCAACTAAAAATATTATTGCGAACGGTTTGAATATTTTAGGAATATCATCACCGGAAAAGATGTAAGTATTAAGTTCAGGTTTAATTTTCAACTTTCTTTAAATATATTCGTCAAAAATTCTTTCAAAGATATTTTTATATGAAATTTACACGACAAATAACGATATATTTACTTAGTTTCATAACTTTAATGCTTTCCGGCTGCATTGAGGAAAATCCGGACTTAGTGAATCCCCCTTCAAATGTTGAAACAATTAATATTCGATTTGTAAATTTAGCATCTGATTTTCAGTCAAGAGATTTATTATTTGACGGTGGTAATCCTTTATCTGCTGGTTACTCGCAAATTTCAGGAACAGTTCATCCTCCTGCAGATTCATCCTTTTTATCTATTTCCAAATCAAGTATAAAAGAATTTGCATTTAACCGAATAACAAAATTTTCAAGAAATATTAATTTTACATATTTTGCTTTACCTTCACCTAAAGGTGATTCTGCGTACAAAGATGTCGACACATTAATAGTACTAACAACTTCACTTGCAATGCCGTCTTATTCAACTCAGGCTTATATGAAGTTATTCAATGCATATCCAGATTCAACTGTCACTTTTTCATTAATGGTAGGGTGTCCAAATACTCCTCCCTTGATTGCAGCTGTGGGATATCGTCAGACTTCTAGCCCTGAATTTATCAGAACAGGAATAGTCCCAATTTCTATCATTAAACACTCCATTGGCGGGAACGAATTGGTAGGTACATACCAAACGAACTTGGAAGTGAAGGGACAATATGCTTGTGTAGTTTTGGAGAAACAGGATGGCAGCATTGGTATTTTCTTTTTGGATGAGATGAATACAACCACTACCACTTTCGATAAAGCTCAGGAAATTAATGAAAGATTTGCAACTATCCGAACTGTAAATTTATCAAATTCATCGCTTACTGCAATCAAATTGCCCGGAGATGTTATAGCTCAAGATTTTCAATCTAATTACATTGGAAATTATTCTCAAATATCAGCATGCTCGTCCAATACCGTAGATTCGTTGATTATCTTGGATGGTAATTCGACGACTACTTCATTAACAAGTTCTCTTGAAGTTTTACGAAATTACACTTTGGTAATTGCCGATTCATTAAGTGTAATTGGTAAAAAAGCTGTACTTGTTCCTCCATCGGATGAAATAATTGAAAGTGGTTACTCTTCTATCAGAGTAATTAATCTTGCAGCAAATTATCCAACAATTGATCTATCAATTTCTTCTAAAAGTAATCCATTGGACTCTCTTGGTTATTCTGCAGGAATCTCTCTGGCAAAAAAACTAAATTACGGAACTGTATCTTCGTCGGTACAAATTTCTTCCGGAAATATCCCACTTGCACTTTTCACTACATTTTCACCTGTTCAATTACTGAAAACATTGAATGGATACGTTGAAGCCGATAAAAATTATTTAATAGTTATTTCCAATGATTTTAGTGGAAATTTAAGATTAAATTTAATTGAAGATTCTCAAGTTAATCAACCATTACAAAATTTAAATGAGACTTCATTTATTCAAATCATAAACTCTATAGCCAGAACTCAGAAAATTAATCTTACCATTGGTGATAAAATTCCTGCAGCTAAGTTACATTATGCCAATACAATTGCAACGAATTTAGAGACAACCCAGCAACAAATTTCAGTAGACGTAAATGGTAAACAATTAAATATTAATTTCACTCCTGAAATTGATAAAAGGTATTGCCTTGTTTTGACTGGAGATATTGATAATCCTGATTATCTTTTAATTGGAAATACATTATCAGAACCAAATTTCAGTGTTGCACAAAGAAGATTTGTAAATGCATCGAATGATTTGCCTTCTGTATGGGTAGTTGATGATGTAAGTAACGAGGAAATTATACCATTTGCAAATTTAATTTACAAGGATTATACATTTTACGATATAATGGATAAAGCAAAGCGATATACCTATTATTTCTATAATCCTGATACAAAGGAGGAAATAGTAAGTTTCGACATTGACGTTACTCTTGGTAAAAGATATATACTGATTTTTGCAGGAACTAGCAAAAATAAATTCGGATATTCTGTAATGCAAATTCAAGAATATTAATCATATAAAATCGTCTAAAACCTAATAATTTTAAAGAGAAATTCATGGCAGTAAAACCTATTTATAATTGCTATCACCCTGTTTTGAACAATCCCACAATTCCATTTGAAAATATTGATGGAGAAGCTATACAAGTTGTGCAAGATTTATTTGATACATTAAAATCAATATCTAATGGAGTTGGTTTGGCAGCAAACCAAATTGGAATAAATCGCTCAGCACTTGTAATAGATTTAATGCAGGTAAAAGAATACCGCAGTATGAAACCTTTAGCAATGATTAATCCTGTTATTGAACATTTTTCAGATAATATTGTCGAAATGGAAGAAGGTTGCTTGTCAGTTCCAGATTTATATGAAGGAGTTAATAGACCAGAATCAATAGTTGTATCATACTATGATGTTCATCAAAAGCATCACAGAGAAGAAGTTTCCGGATACTTAGCAAGAGTAATGCAGCATGAAATTGACCATTTAAATGGTATATTATTTTATCAGAGATTTACACCCCTAAAGAAAACTCTCACAAAAAATAAATTAAAGAAAATTCAGAAAGGTCTTCTCCTCCCGGATTACCCATTTGTAACTGCGGAAGGAGAATTAATCAATCCTTAAAATTCAATTCCAACAAGTTTTTTAAGATAATTCACTTCTTTTTTTGTTAATTGTCTGTATTCTCCTCTTTGCAAATGCATAGCGGAAATGTCTGCAAAGACTTTTCTATCCAATTGCCTCACATTATAACCCAAGTGCATAAAGATTCTTTTGACTTCATGATTACGACCTTCTTTTAATATCATAATCACTTTTTTATTACTTCTTGGATCATAAATTACTTTACATGGTGACGTTTTTCCATCTTCAAGTTCAACACCTTTCTCAATTTGAGCTGCATCTTTATGGGTTAGTTCTTTGTCCAGCAACACTGAATAAGTTCTTTCGATTTGGTAACTTGGATGAAGAAGTCTATGTGATAATTCACCGTCATTAGTCATTAACAGCACACCTGTAGTATTTCTATCCAAACGACCTACAGGAAATATTCTAGTGTTAACTTTCATTATGTCCAAAATTGTTTTTCTGTCTCTTTCATCTTTTACAGATACAATAATGTCTTTTGGTTTATTAATAACAAAATATACTTTTCTGTCATTTTCCGGAATGGGATTCCCATTAACAGAAATTCTGTCATCAACATTGACTTTTGTTCCCAAAGTAGTTACAACTCTTCCATTTACTTTAACTGCACCTGAAGTAATTAATTCATCAGCATTTCTTCTGGAAGTAATCCCTGAATCTGCAATTACTTTATTCAGCCTAATTGGTCTGTTTTCTAATTTCGATACACTTGGCTTAGGTTTAGTGTGAATAATTTCAGAAGATTTTCGACGGCTTGTACTTTTAATGGAATTTTTATCCTTTTTAAAAAATTTGTCTGAAGTAAATTTATTTTTACTTACACTGGTTTTTCCGGAAAAAGAAGTTTTACTTTTTTCTCCGCTTTTTTTGAAAGTTTTCATTTTTTATTTGTTTTAAAATAATAAATTATAATATCTTGCTATTTTCTCTTGGAATTCTCTCAGACTAATATTCCGGCTTTCACGTAAGGTTTCTTTTCCTTCAATAAACACGAGTATTGTAGGTATAGAAAACACAGTAAAATATCCAGAGGCTTCAGTAAGTTTCTCTAAATCCACATAAAAAGATTTAACTTGAGGAAACTCCTCAAGCATTTCAATCACTTTGGGTTTCAAAGTCTTACAAACATTGCATTTTTCAGTTGAGAAATAAAACAAAGCAAAATTGTTATCATTTATTGCCTGATGTATATTCTCAATAAGTTCTAAATGTTTCATATTCAAATAATCTAAGTGAATACTCAAATTAAGTAGTAAAAAGGTTTCTCACGAAATATAGGGGAAAATTTAAAGTTTTAAATTATTCTTTATATTTTTATCGAGATCGGAAGTGATAGATGTAATTTCCTTAGTAATTTCATTCTTTGCCTGATTAATCTTATTTGTTCCACTTCTGATAGTTTTTAGAATATCAGGAAGTTTATCCGGACCAAATAAAATTAGAATCCCTAAAAGAATAACCATTAATTCACTTCCGCCAATGTCAAACATAATTGAATCGCTTAATTATTATTTATTTGGTTACTATTTGCTTGATTATCTTTTTTGATGATGCCATCGTCTTTGGATTCATCACCACTAATCGATTTTTTGAACTCCTTCATCCCGGAACCAAGGTTTTTCATTAATTCAGGAATCTTCTTAGCACCAAATAAAAGAAGAATTAAAAAAGCAATTACTAATATTTCAGGCCATCCTAATCGTGCCATATTTCACTCCAAAATACTTTTCTGTTAAAACGAAAAAATAATATTTAAGTTTTATTTTTTACAAAATTACGAAGAAAATATGAACGAATAAGAATATAATCGCTAAATTTTATGTTATACGTCTTATAAGTAATCTACGGTTTTATACAACAAATATAGATTATACTAAATACAAATCAGAAAAAATTATAATTAAAATAAAAAAAATTCGTAATTTTGTAATCTATCTTTTTTAGATTTGAACTTAAAGGAGTTTAAAGTGAATATCTCAGCAAAAATCACCAAATCTCTGCGCAAAGAAGATGCTCAAAGAGATTGGTGGATTGTCGATGCCGAAGGCAAAACTGTAGGTAGAGTTGCTACCGAAGTTGCAGTTCTGCTCAGAGGCAAACACAAACCAAATTTCACTCCTCACGTTGACAATGGTGATTTCGTAGTCATCTTGAATGCAGAAAAAGTGAAATTGGAAGGTAAAAGAGTCGAGATGAAAGAATACTTCTCACACTCAGGTTATCCTGGTGGTGCTCGACTTCGCAAATTCAAAGATTTGCAAAATCAACATCCAGAGTTAATTTTGGAACGTGCAGTGAAGGGAATGATTCCTAAGACACGCTTAGGAAGACAAATTTTCCGTAAGTTAAAAGTTTATCGTGGTAATACTCATAATCACGAAGCTCAACAACCAAAGAATTACGAATTTAAATTTTTCTAATTGGAGTTCTATATGAAAGAATATCAAGCAACAGGTAGAAGAAAAACTGCAGTTGCCCAAGTTAGAATGTCACTCGGATCAGGCAAAATCATCGTGAATGATAAACCTTTCTTCGAGTATTTTCCTGTTGGATATAATCGTGACGTTGTTGTACGTCCCTTGCAGATTACAGATACTTTAGGAAAATTCGATATTTCTATCAAAACAAATGGTGGTGGCCAATCTGGTCAGGCAGGTGCAATTCAATTAGGCATATCACGTGCATTAGTTGAATTTGAAGCTGAATTACGTGGAAAACTAAAACCTGAAGGAATGCTCCGCAGAGATCCTCGTATGGTTGAAAGAAAGAAATATGGTCAAAAGAAAGCACGCAAGAGATTCCAATTCTCAAAACGTTAATCTTTTTATTTTTACCCTTATTTGTTCTTTACATAAATTTAAAGAAAATATTAAAAAAATCATGCTTTTTGATTGTCCGATTGTGTTCTTTACTGAATGTTCGGATGAAATGATAAAATGCAGGTGTAAAACATTGGAGAAAAAATGGAACATTATGTATCAATAGAAGCCCTATTAGAATCAGGCGCTCATTTTGGTCATCTTACCCGCCGCTGGAATCCAAAAATGTCTAAATTCATTTTTGACGAGAAAAACGGCATACATATCATTGACTTGAGAAAAACTCAACTCTTGCTCGACTTTGCTCGCAATGCAGCATACGAGCTTGCTTCACAAGGAAAAAACATCCTTTTCGTGGGTACAAAACCACAAGCAAAAAACACTATTGAAAGCGAAGCTAAACGTGCTCATTCAAACTACGTATCAGAACGTTGGCTTGGCGGTATGCTTACTAATTTTGTTACAATTCGTAAGAGTATCAAAAGATTAAATGCTATCGACAAAATGGAAGTTGATGGCACTTTCGATCGTTTGACAAAGAAAGAAAAATTACTGTTGAATCGTGAAAGAGACCGCCTCAGAAAAGTATTTGGCGGAATTGAAGATATGAACCGCACACCCGGCGCAATTTTTGTGGTTGATATCAAAAAAGAACACATTGCTTTGAAAGAAGCTAAAGTTCTTGGAATTCCTATTATAGCCATGGTAGATACAAATACTAATCCCGACTTGGTTGATTTCCCTATACCGGCAAATGACGATTCAATCCGTTCAATTGAATTAATTTCAAAGAACATTGCAGATGCAATTCTCGAAGGAACAACACTTTCAAGAGCAAGAATGGCTGAGTTAGAAGCTTCTTCTGACCGAATTGCAAAAGAAAATGAATCTGATGAACCCGTTAAAGTTCAAAGAAAATTCAGAGAAAGAAAACACCCTGCAAAATCAAACATCGAAGAAACTAAAAACGAAAATAATAACGCTGAAGAAAATACGGAAGTTTCAGCTGAATAATTATAAATTTGATAATTTAAATAATATTGAGATTTTAAAATGGCAAATATAACTCCGCAAATGGTAAAAGAGCTTCGTGATATGACAGGTGCCGGCATGGGTGACTGCAAAAAAGCTCTTGTGGAATCTAATGGTGACATTAAGGAAGCAATTGAATATCTTCGTAAAAAAGGTGCTGCTTCCGCAGCTAAACGTGCTGCCAAAACAGCTAATGAAGGTATCATTCTTACAAAAACTAATGACAATAATGATAAAGCAGTTATCGTTGAAATTAATTGTGAAACTGATTTCGTTGCTCGTAATGAAGAATTTGTAAAATATGTGGAAACAGTTCGTGACGCTTATTTTGCTAATGATATTCAAACTACTGAACAACTAATGGGAACCTCAATTAATAATGATACAATTCAAGGTTTACATAATGAAATTTTGGCGAAATTTTCCGAAAATATAAGTGTGAAAAGATTTGACAAAGTTTGTGCGAACAATGGTTATATTGTTGATTATATTCACGGTGGCAATAAATTAGCTGTTTTAGTTGAATTTGAAGGAACAAATAACTTGACTGATGGAGCTAAAAACAAATCAAGGGACATTGCAATGCAAATCGCTGCTATGAGCCCTCGTTTTGTGGACAGAAGTGAAGTGAATCAAGATACTTTAGACAAAGAAAAGGAAATTTACACTCAATTAGCAATTGACGAAGGTAAAAAACCCGAAATCGCAGAAAGAATTGCTCAGGGTAAACTTGATAAGTTTTTTAGCGAATTTTGTCTGAATGAACAAACCTTTGTAAAAGATCCTAAGAAAGTTATTAATGATGTCGTAAAAGAAATCAGCAGCGAATTAGGTGCTGATGTTAAGATTAAATCCTTCCGCAGATTCGCACTTGGTGAATCAAACGAGGAGTAATTTAAAATGAGTGAGCCTGCTTATAAGAGAATACTTCTTAAATTAAGTGGTGAAGCTTTAATGGGTAAACGGGACTTCGGTATTGATGCCGAAGTCCTGAAAACCTTCGCCAATGAAGTATATAAAGTTTGGGAACTTGGTGTTCAGATTGGAATAGTAATTGGTGGCGGAAATATTTTCCGTGGCGTAGAAGCGAAAGCAATGGGCATAAACAAAGTTTCCGGCGATTATATGGGTATGCTTGCAACAGTAATTAATTCCATGGCATTCCAAAATGCTTTGGAAGCACATGGAATCCCTACCAGACTTCAGACTGCAATTAAAATGGAGCAAATTGCTGAACCATTTATCCAAAGAAGGGCTATCCGTCATCTTGAAAAAGGTAGAGTTGTAATATTCGGTTCAGGTACCGGCAATCCATATTTCACCACTGATACTGCAGCAGTATTGCGAGCAATTGAAATTGAAGCTGAAGTGATCATAAAAGGTACTCGTGTTGACGGAGTATTCGATTCAGATCCCGAAAAGAATCCAAAAGCAATAATGTTCGAAAATGTTACTTACGATAAAGTCATTGAACATAATCTGAAAGTGATGGATCAAACTGCCTTTACACTATGCAAGGAAAATAATTTACCAATTAAAGTGTTTAATATTAATCATAAAGGTAATTTATTGAAATTAGTTAATGGCGAAAAAATGGGGACAATTATCTCATAATTTTCATCAGTTTTTCGTTTCCAATTGAATAAAATTTAATATTTAGGTGATAATATGAATGTAACAGAAATTATCGACTCTTCAAAAAATCACATGGAAAAATCCCATGAACATTATAAATCACAAATTGAAAAGATAAGAACAGGACGTGCTTCTGCTTCTATTTTGGATGGAGTTATGGTAGATTACTATGGTTCCCCTACTCCTTTGAATCAAACTGCAAATGTGTCAGTCCCTGATGCAAGGACAATCGTTATCAATCCTTATGATAAAGGAATTTTACAAGGTATAGAAAAAGCAATTCAGCAAGCAGACTTGGGATTTAATCCTCAAAATGATGGTGCAATTATCCGAATCAATGTTCCTCCATTAACCGAAGAAAGAAGAAAGGAATTTGTGAAATTAACGAAGAAAATTGCTGAAGAAGGTAAAGTTGCTATTAGAAATATACGGAGAGATATGATGGAAGCAATAAAGAAATCAGAAAAAAATAAAGAAATCACTGAAGATGATAAGAAAAAAGGTGAAGAACTTCTTCAGAAAGTTACTGATGAATATATAACCAAAATCGACAAAATAGTTGCGGAAAAAGAAAAAGAATTGCTCGATAATTAAATAGAAAATTAAAATTTTTAACAAAAAAGGGCTTTTTTCAAGCCCTTTTTTGTTAAATTTATCTTTTCAGATTATACATTCTTTAAAAATTCTACAAATTTATCCATTTCGGTTTTAGTTCTTTTTTCTGTCACAGCAATCAAAAGACCTTTGGAATCAGTAAATTGTTCTACATTGATTCCTGCTAAAAATCCTGCTGCAGCAGCTTTTTCAATGATACTATTCACATCGGTATTTGTTTTAACCAAAAATTCATTGAAGAATGTACCACTATTAATTTCAAAACCATCGATACCAGAAATTTCATTTGCAAGATAATGCGCTTTATGGAAAGAATGTTCAGCTACTTCTCGCAAACCTTCTTTACCCATTGTTTCCATATATACAGTTGCAGCAAGCATTATCAAACCTTGATTCGTGCAAATATTCGAAGTTGCTTTTTCTCTTTTGATTTGTTGTTCTCGAGTTTGTAAAGTAAGAACAAATGCACGATTTTCATCTGCATCAATAGTCATACCAACAATTCTTCCAGGTAAAGTTCTGATTAATTTTTCTTTGCAAGTGAAAAGACCTAAAACAGGTCCACCGAAACTTACATTTATTCCCAAAGATTGTCCTTCACCCAAAGCAATATCAGCATTATATTTTCCCGGAGGAGTTATTAAACCCAATGAAATCGGATTAAAAATTGAAACATAAAGAGCTTTATGAGTATGGACGATTTTTTCAATTTCAAAAACATCTTCGAAATTACCGAAGAAATTAGGATGCTGCACAATCACAGCTGCAGTATCATCAGAAATTGCATTTTTCAATCCTTCCAAATCTGCAGTACCATCTTCTTTTGCAAAAACTTTGAATTCCAAATCTCTTCCGACAACCAAAGATTTTGCAGTTTGCAAATAAAGAGGATTAATTGTTCCTGCAATCAGAATTTCTTTGTTTTTTGTATTTGCATTTGCCATTAAACAGGCTTCAGCAAGTCCAGTACCTGCGTCATAAAGCGATGCATTGGAAATTTCCATCCCGGTAAGTCTTGTTATCATAGTTTGGAATTCATACATTACCTGCAATGTTCCTTGGGAAACTTCAGCCTGATAAGGAGTATAAGCAGTTTTGAATTCTGGTTTTTCAAGAATTGAGCCAACGATTGTAGGAATATAGTGATCATAAATCCCACCTCCCATAAAGGAAATATTTCCTGAATTAGTCAAATTCTTATCCGATAATTTCTTAAGAAGTGAAAGTGCTTCCATTTCACTAATTGCATCAGCAATATCCAATTCATCAACTCTGGTTGATGAAGGAATTTCTTTTAATAAATCTTCAAAAGAATTTACACCAATTCTTTGAAGCATTTCATTTAATTCATTATTTGTATTTGGAACAAATGACATTGTTTACCTAAAAATTATATTTTGAGAAGTACAAAATTACAAAAGTTGTCAAATTTGTGAAACAAGTTTATAAAAAATTTCTGAAATATCTAAAAAATATAATGATTGTTGAAAGTTTTTTTCGAATATTTACATATTTTTTATTAATATTGTAATTTATAAATAGTTAAATAACTAAAATAGTATATTAACAAAATAAGAGGTTTTGTAACATATTGACAATCAAAGAGTTAATGCAATTGTGAAATATTTTAAAAAATTTCCTAAAAAAAACAGGGATTTTTTATATATTATATAATAAAAAGTTATCAACAAACTTATATTTTTTTTTGAAAAAAAAACAAAAAAATTTGTAACAAATTAGACTTTGAGTTGTTTTATAGTTATAGAAACTGAAAAAAATGAAATTAACTGTATTAATATTTAAATTTTAGGTGTAAAATGAGTAATAACAACACTTTAAAGAATTTTCTAAAATGGCAATTAGTTCTTGTATTCTTACTAGGAATGCTAATGCCAAAGGTTTCGTTTGCTCAAAATCCGCTCCCAGAGGGATATTGCGAACCTCAGAAACCACAACCAACCTGGCCGACAACATATTATTATTGTTACCCGGCTTATTATCCTGTTATGTATGGTTATGACCCATACTACGGCTCGAGAATTGTTGATGTGAAAATCACAAAAACAGACGGCGAAGTAGTTATGGATAATCCTACATCAACATCACAGTACAATAAATACAATACTGTGGATTGTTTTGAGTTCTTTAATGATCCCGCAAAGATTATTCAAGTAGCTCCAGGGGAAACATATAATTTCACCACTACAATCCAACATATTTATGGATTTCAATCTTATAATTGTACAACATATTACTTTACTCAAAGATTATTTATTGACTGGAATTTAGATGCTGATTTCGTTGACTCAGGTGAATGGATAAATGGACCCACAGGACCTAATCCTTCTCCTGCATGGCGTAACTATACTGCTTCATGGGCACCAACAGGCTGCCCAACATTAAAAACATATACTTATCAAATAAAAATTCCTGAAACATTAGAACCTGGTTTTACAAGAATCCGATTCATGACTTCTTACTATTATCCCTATGTTGATGCTCCTTCAACTACTTATTCAGATTTTTCAGGTGCAAATCCATGTCATAATGCTTATTGGTATAATTATGCAGAACCTCCATATAACTATGGCTACGGTTACAAATATTCTTATGGCGAAACAGAAGATTATATTATGGAATTCCAATTACCAATAAAAGAAATGTTTCCTTCAGATAAAGAACCCTACGATTTACTTCGTGCAGGTGTTTACTATGATGATACAAATGGAAATGAAAAACCTTGGGTAACATTTTATGGAGCTCAAGCTTCAGGCGTACAAATGCAGTATGAAATTTACGGACCATTACCAGCTACTGATGTAGTTTACAAAGCTTATGACCCTAACACAAGCAATCCATGGATTGAACTAGCCGGTCTTGATAATATTCATATGAGTAATTCATCCGGTTTATTCTCAGTTGGTGGAAATGGTACATTTTATTCAACCATCGGCGGTGAATATATGGTGAAAGCAACTGTAAGGAAACCTGGTACTACAGATAAAATTTTATATAAAAAATTCACTGTTTCCTGGCCTGAAGATTTAAGCGTTTTCCGTATTATTTCTCCTAGAGCTGCCGGTACTCCTGATTATTTCCAATATCCAAGAGATAATCCAATAGCTCTAACTGCTGAATTCCAAAATGTTGGTGAATTCGATATTACTAAATTCAAAGCAATTTTTGAAATTTACGATACTGATGGTTCGTTAATGCATGTTTATTCAAAAATCTACGATGTAGCTGATGGAAATCCTGCTCTCAAAAGAGGCGATAAAACCATCGTTATTTTAGATAATTCTTTCATTACTAGTAATGTTGGATTTTATAAAGTTGTATGCAAAGGTGAACTACTCAGCGGCGATGACTATTATATGTTTAATAATGTTTCCCGCAGAACAACAGAAGAACCATTATTCGCTTCGGTTCAATTCGAATTCCAAGCTGGTGCAGAAGATATAACCTTCCCTAAGACTTCATCCGAAGTAATTGCTTATCGTCCTTTCCGCCCAATCGGTTATTTGGCAAATAAAGGTTTGAACGATATCAGTGATGTTCTTTGTACTTTCCAATATTATCTTAAGAGTAATCCAAGCATTGGAGGTACTAAGGAAGTACTTGTAAAAGAAGTTGCATCAGGATTAAACAATAATAAGAAATACGCAATTTTCCCAAGTGTAACTCTTACTGAACCAGGTGAGTATCATTGTGTGTTTACAGTAAATCTTGATGGTGATGGTGATCCTAGTGATGACGTAATGGAAGGTGACTTCACAGTTGTTTCCGGTATGAGCGGTACTTATACAATCGGTAAATTAAATTCAGGAAGTCCACGTAATTACGGCTCAATAGATGAAGCTACTTCAGCTCTATACTTAAAAGGTTTGAGCGGTAATGTAACATTCGAATTTACTGACTCTCAATATGATGTTTATTCTCCATTCCTCGGTGAAGCTGCTTGGGATTTATCCAGTGCAATTCTTGGTTTGGGTTATGATGAACAAAAAGATGAATATCATACATTAACATTCCGCCCTAGTGCAGATATGGCTGCATCAGAAAACACCGTTGCTATTAACTTACATTCCCAAAACGGTAAAGGTATCGTGTTTGGTCAATCAAGTTCAAACGTAAATGCATTTGCAATTATCAATCAGGATATTGAACATGAATTGAAAGGACCTTTTGTAAATAGCGGTGGATATATTACTTTCGATGGTGGTAATAATAAATCTTTGAATTTCACAATTTACAGTTTAACTAATGACCATGCTTCAGTATTCTACTTAGGTCGTGGTTCTTCAAATATCACAATCAAGAACTGTTTGATTAATAATGGAACAGATGCTACATTCAACAAAGCATATATTCCAAGAGTTGGTTATAATGTTGCAGATGGTTTCAAATTCCAGGATGATATTTATACTGATGTTAATGGTATGCATACATATAGCGCAGGTATTGTAAACCGTGCTTCAATTTCGTACGATGCTCAAGAAAAACAATGGGGCGTACTTGCTGAAACCAACCATAATAATACCATTGAAGGTAACGTTATCAAAAACTTTGGTATTGGTATTATGAGTATGGGTATTGGTGCAAATCTGAATAGTCAAAATATATTCTATAAATTCTTCAACTCAAACAATGTTATTAAAAATAATGAAATCAGCAGAATTGCTTATGCTGGTATTTTCGTTGGTTTCGAAGACAATACAGAAGTAAGCTACAATAACATTTACAAAGTAGAAGGCAGTGTTGAAGGATATGGTATCCTTGCCGGTTATAATGGTGAAGGTAGTTATTTTGGTTACAATAATACTAATTTGACAATTGCCGGAAATCAGATTTATAATATTAATGCAAATTACCAAACAATGGGTATTGCTGTTGATCAGTCATTAATATCGCTTGCAAATTCTGATGCAACAGACTTTAAAATGCCAGATGGTTCAGATAATATCAATATTAATAGTAATGCAATTTGGGATATTAATGCAAATCAAGCAAGTACTATTCTTTGCGGTATCTATTGTGGAACTGAACGTAGTGACTTATTTACAACTCCGGTACATCCAAATTACAATATTGACAATGCTACCATTGCAAATAATACTGTAATAATTAATAATGATGAATTTTCAAATTCACAACCTTTGGCATG
The DNA here is from genome assembly GCA_001804565.1 of Ignavibacteria bacterium GWF2_33_9. GTDB lineage: Bacteria > Bacteroidota > Ignavibacteria > Kapaibacteriales > UBA2268 > GWF2-33-9. The sequence goes on from MHAC01000010.1 coordinate 36,958, forward strand.
TATAGGAATTCAAAATACTAATAATTTGACTTTTGCAAATAATGCATTAGCTAATTTGGATGAAGACAATACCAGCGGTATTAATGCATTAGTATTTTATGAAGGATCAGAAGTTCGCACAAACTCTAACTTAGTAATGGATAACAATGCATACTATACTATTGAAGGTGTAGAAGTTGTTCGCTTCATTGAAACAGACCTTTCATCCAATATCCTTGAATTTGGTCAATACAATGAATTTGCTACTTTAGACCAATGGAAACTTTGGACCGGCCGAGATATAACATCAAGCTTTGGTTATAACTTTGTTAATGACTTAGTATTCCAAGGTGCTGATCCAATGTTTGTATCCATGAAAACTAATCCTCAGCCAAAAGGTTCCGTTCTCAATAATCGTGGTAAGATTCTTAGTAATGTGACTAATGACATTTATCATAATGTTAGAGGTCAAAGTAATCAATATTATGATATTGGTGCAATTGAATTCAGTGGTCAGCCTTATATTAAGGATGTTGAACCATTTGGATTAATTAAAACAAATGTTAAGAAAAACACAGCACCGCAAGACTTCTCTGATGGATATTATGAAATGATTGACGAAATCACTAATTTCCAGGCAAGAGTTTATAATGGTGGTATAAATACACAGTCACAAATTCCAGTAACAATTTCTATTTCTGTTGAAAATCCTGATGGTACTTTCAGCGGTTATATTAATGATACTAAATTTATACCTACATTGGCATCTTCAAGTTTTGCTGATGTTGATTTTGAATTGGCAGATGGCGTAGGTAATGAATTTGCTCCTAAGAGTTATTATGAAATTAATGCAGCACGTTCAGCACAAGGTCTTTCAACATTCTCAATTCCTTCTCAATTTATGCCAATGTATGCTAATGTAACTCCGCTTTACAAAGTAGAAGTTTCAACTCCATTGGATGAAAATAACAACAATAATACTAAGACTTATTACTTCAGATATTATGTAAGCAGAAGTCCAATTGACTTGATGACAATCGGTGGAAGTGATTTGACAGATATTTCTGAAAATGCCGGTATCAATGAAATTGCTACAAAAGAAAACTTGAATAAATTGAATTATGCACTCAAAGATTTAGGCTGGTACAATGACTATAGTGAAGGTAGATTCGATGTTGATTACATGTATTTCCCGGGATGGATGCCACAAGCACTCAACTTTAACCATTATACATCTGTAATTTGGTCAGATCAAGACTTCGAACAATCTAGCAACAACTTAACAATTTATCAAGTTAATGCTCTCGGCAGATTCCTAGAAGAAGGTAACAATGGTGGTAAGAGAAATCTTATTATGGCATCTCAGGAAATTGCAAGATTAAACCGTCTTGGTTATGGTCAGACATTCCTGAATGATTACTTCAAGTTGAATAATAATTATCCATCAAATCCATTTGGTATTAATGGTGATTATAATAACAACACAATTAAAGGTGTTGACATTGCTAAGAATTACATCTTTACTATCAAATCAACAGATATCACTGGTGATGATTATCCAAAACCAGGTCTTTTGATGTTCAAAAATGAGACACCTGGTCAAACATTTATAGGTCATATTTATACAAAACTTGAACAAGGTAAAAATGGCGAAAATGATACTGAACCATATCCAAATAGTGAAAGAATTATGAGTGTTGCTACTAGTAACATTGCTTATAATGCTGTTTATCTTGGTGTGGATTGGCGTCACTTTGGTGATATTATTTCCGTTGTTCGTGGTGTTAGTGACTTTATTGAATATCACGGAGGTAATTTATTACCTGTTGAATTGCTCAGCTTCAATCCTGAAGTTGCAGGTAAGAGAGTTGATATTAACTGGTCAACTTCTTCTGAAACTAATTTAGCTACATTTGAAATTGAAAAAGCTAATGGAACAAATACTGATTTCCGCACTATCGAAAAAATTCCTGCAAAAGGTAATAGCGTAGATGTTGTGAAATATGGTCCTGTTCAAGATTTGAATGTTGAATATGGTCAATCTTATTCATATCGCCTGAAAATGACTGATAAAGACGGTTCTGTAAATTACAGTGATGTTAAAACAGTTGAAATTCGTGGCGAAGTTGGCTTTATCAACTTGAGCGATTTCACTCCAAGTCCTGCTTCTACTACAGCTAAAGCTGAATTAGTATTAGGTAATGAAATGCAGGTTCAAATTGCACTTTATGATATGAGCGGAAGATTAATAAACACCTTGATGTCAGGCAATCAAATTGCCGGTACTCAGGATGTGTTAATTGACGTGAAATCATTAACAAGTGGTACTTACACTATCATCCTCACTGCAGGTGATGTTGTAATTACAAAGAACTTCCAAGTAGTCAAATAATTGATTACTTTTCTATAAAAAAAGGCTGTCCAAATTGGACAGCCTTTTTTTGTTTTTTAAAATTATTCTACAATAACTTTTTGGATTTATGCATTAAAGGATTTAATAACTCCTGGAAATACTGAGACTGTTCAAAATCAATGTCATCAATAATTGTAATATCAAGTAATTTTTCCTTCCGGATTCCTGTACGATTATAATTTATCGAACTCAATGAGGCATTCCAACCCTCAGCCCATAGTAGAAAATCATCTTTCATTTCATTGTTTGCATGCATTAGTATTAAGAAATCAATATCTGAATCGGGCATTGCATTTTCGTAGAAAACACTTCCTGTGAGATAAACTCCTTCAATATTAAACTTAGATGCATTAATTGTATTCACAAAAGCTTCTGCCATCCTTAATCTCCATGTTTGCGATTCTGCAAGATTAATAATATTTGAATTTGAAGATGTGGATTCTTCAACAATATCCTGGCTTAAAAAAGCAACAGCTTGTTCTTCATCAGAATTCATTAAAATTCTCAAGATTCTTCCATACGAAATTTCCCGAATATTAATTACTTTCAATATGTGAGAAATATGCGAATATTGTTCCAGAAATCTTTCTAAAGTATTTGGTGCTTTTTCAAAAAATTCATAATTATAATTAACAGATGAATCTTCAGGATATAGTGGTAAGTAAAAGATATTGGATTCGACTAAATCTTGGAAAAAATGAGTCCCAAAAGAAAGTTCCGGAACATAACCGTTTTTGTTCTGGGCAATTTCAATCAACATTGCAGTATTATTAATATCAGAATATGCTACTTTCACACCGAGACGAATATCATCTCTCGTACCCCATCTTCCTGGTCCCATAAGCACGAAAGTCTTTTTGGGCAGTATTCTGTTTAAATATCCAATTGCCCTTGCGACATCCTCTAATTCACTCAAATAAGAGGATTCTCCGTATTTTTTGGGGTCAACATAAACAATATATGCAATATTTGGTACAATTGCATTTGAAACATGTTTACGAGCTGTAAAAAGTATATCATCGGCTGGAATATTTTTAGGTATTGGTTCAGGTTTAGTATCTATTCCAAAATAACTTTGCTGACGACATTGAAGCAAATATAAATTAGATCCATCGCAAGCAAATTCAATATCTACAGGTACCTGAAAATAACTCTTTAAAGCCGTTAATAATGTACCGATTTGGCTGATATATTTAGTTCTGTTTATAAGATTATTAAAAGTTACAATGATATCGTCTCTTTTTGTATCAATTCCTAATCCGACAGGTGCCTTAATATTCATAGGTTCTATAATCGAAAAAACTTCATTAATTAATGGGAAATTTGTTCCGATTTCTTCAATTAAAGAACTAATTTCAACTGTTTCAAAGGTATTTGATTCCAAGTTTATTAA
>MHAC01000010.1:40757-41069 GCA_001804565.1 Ignavibacteria bacterium GWF2_33_9
AAGTAAGATTTACTTTCAGATTAGGTTGACCCGGAGATATCAGTACTGGGAAATCATTGCCAATTCTATCAACAGCTCTGGTACCCAAACCTGGAACAAGCCTAATTAAACCGTCCTCTTTCTTAATTCTGGGACTCCATCTGAACTCATTATTGCTGAAACCTACCCCAGCAAACGATGGGAAGAAGTATTTACCGGCTTTCCTTCCTACAACTTCCTGAATAATAATACCCATCCCTTCATCAAAATCGAGTAAACCTTTTTCTTTACGGTAACTAATGGGTTCAGGTGAAAAAACTGATGCATAAACTT
>MHAC01000011.1 GCA_001804565.1 Ignavibacteria bacterium GWF2_33_9
TTATGTATGTTTCCTCGGAAATGGAGGAACAAAAAGTCTTTATTTACTTAAACTAGATGGTGAAGAAATAGGATTTTCTGGAATGAAGAATTATTATTCTGTTACTTTTACAAATGATAGTAAAAAAGTATTATTAGAAGGGATGGGAAGCGATAATAAATGGGGATTGAGAGTACTAGATTTGAATTCAAGGAATTTTCAATATCAATTTTCGAAACCATCAATCCATGTAGCGATTAATTCAAATAACGAGATATTTACAGGTAAAAATGAAATAAGACTATATTCTAACAACTGGTACACAGTTGGAGTGAATGTACCCAAAGAGCCGCAAGCGGCAATCTTCCCCAACCCCGCAACGGAATATATTGAGGTAAACGTAGGGGCAATTCATGAATTGCCCCTACAGGAAGAAGGTGTGTCAGATGCAATCCGAATTTTCGATATATTTGGGGATGAAATGCATCCACCCCGCCCTTCGGGCACCCCTCAAGAGGGGAATAAATACAGGATTGATGTTTCCACTTTGCAGGCGGGAGTGTATTTTGTGAGGATTGGGAATGAGAAACCGATGAAATTTATGGTAGTGAGGTAAATTATGAAAAAGTATTATTTCTTTTTTTCTATTATTTAATTTTATTTTGTATTTTTATATAAATAATTATAAATCAAATGGAGTTACGATGAAAAATTCAAAATGGTTACTCGTTACAATAATTATTGCTCTTCCTTTTATAATGGGACCAAGTGAACCTGTAGAATATGTAATACTTTCTTGGAATGATTTGGGAATGCATTGTTCTAATAAAGATTTTAGCACAATGGCTGTTCTACCTCCTTACAATAATTTACTTTGTCAAGTTATTCGTAAAGGTGATGCTTCTACAATGCCGGTTGTTATAACTGATGGAATTACTGTAACTTATGAAGTACCCGGAAATACAACATCTATAAATAAAACGAATTTTTGGCAATATGCCAAAGCCTTGTTTGGTGCCGATTTAGGCGAAAATGTTGGATTAACAGGGAAGAAACTTTCGGATTATATGGATGCCCGAGCAGGGTATTTCACAGCTGAAGGAATTCCCCTCACTCCTTATACTGATAATGATCTAGTAAACGAAGATCCATTTCAATTGGCTTTGGTGAAAGCATTTGATTCTGGAGGAAATCTTATTGGTACATCAACTCCGGTAATACCTGTTTCAAATGAAATCAACTGTGTTAGTTCAGGATGTCATTCAAGCGAGCAATCAATTTTAAATCGACATGAAAATGAAGGAGGATTCAATCCAAATATTAAGCCGATACTTTGTGCAAAATGTCATGCTTCACCTGCTCTTGGAACTACAGGAATAGGAGAAGCCCCAATTTTTTCATATGCAATTCATAAAAGTCACGCCGACAAGACCTCAGATTGCTATAAATGTCATCCAGGTCCTAATACGAAATGTCTTAGAGACGTAATGTCTGAAAAAGGATTAACTTGCACAGATTGTCACGGTTCAATGAGTAATGTTGCAAATACTATTGCACAAGGAAGAATTCCCTGGCTAAATGAACCTTCATGTGGTCAAACAGGATGTCATTCAAGTGAATTTGAAGTAAATGGCGGAAAACTTTTCAGACAATCCAAAGGTCACGGAGGAGTTTATTGCAGCGGGTGTCATGGAGAACCACATGCAATCGTCCCAACAAGGGAAGGAACCCGAGATAATGCACAAAATGTCGCCTTGCAGGGATTTGAAGGAACTTTGAAGGAATGTAAAGTGTGTCACGGATTTGTGCCAAATGCACCCGGTCCGCATAATATTTTGCCAAATAAAATCAAAGTTATAAATGATTTTTCAGATAAATTCTACATTAAAAATATTTATCCAAATCCTTTAAAAACTTCTTCCACAATTTATTTCAGCATTGCAAAGGCAGGCAACGTACATTTGGATATATATGATGCAAACGGGAGCCATTGCCTTAGTTTGCTGAATCAATATCTTCTTCCTGCAGAATATTCCGCAAATATTGATGCAAAATTTCTGACAAATGGAGTATATCTTTCAGTTTTGAAAGTTAATGGAGAAACTCGAACAACAAAAGTCATAGTGGAAAAATAAAAAAAGGGATACTTTAAAAAAAAAAGACGTCTCAGTGAAGACGTCTTTTTTTTAAATAGAATCTGTTGCTACGATTGTAGAGCTTGCTTAAGTGAAAGATATCCAACCGAACCAAAACCAAGAAGGAACATTAATTGGAATGGAATTGCAGCGATTTCCAGATAATATGCAGATATTATCAAACCAACTAGGAAATATGCAGCTAAACCTAATTCGAAAATAACTGTTTTGTTAATCTTGGATCTTTTGGCGGATTTCACTTTTTGCACAGGATCTTTTCCAATAATACCTGCTTTAGGAGTGCGGACAAAACCTGTTTTCTTGCCTATTAAGGCTTCCAGAACAGCTTTTGTATTATTCACAGCAAAACCCATACTACCAGCCAAAAACAGCGGGAAGAAGAGCAAACGCTTTCTCCAGTCCATGTGGATTGTCCTTTGAGCAAAAGTATAGAACAGGAATGTGGAAATCGAAGCCAGAACGAAAATTGACATCATAGAATAGTACAAATCGTAAGCATTTGTCAAATTCTTGATAATCACAATAGGAACATTGAGCAATGCAACAATAACGATGAAGGGGAATACAATGTTACTTGTGAGGTGAATAATGCCTTCCAGTTTCACTCTCCAAGAAAAATCGGATTTAATTACTGCAGGAAGCAATTTTTTTGCAGTTTCCACAGCACCTTTTGTCCAGCGGAATTGTTGAGTCTTGAGTGCATTGATGTCTGCCGGCAATTCTGCAGGGGAAGTAACTTCATTCAGATAAATAAACTTCCACCCCTTCAACTGAGCACGATAGGATAAATCCAAATCCTCAGTTAAAGTGTCGGGCTGCCAATTTCCTGCATCATAAATGCATTCTTTACGCCAAATTCCAGCAGTTCCATTAAAGTTAATGAAAAAGCCGGATTTGAAACGAACTTGCTGTTCCAAAGCAAAGTGACCGTCCAAAGCCAAAGCTTGGGCTTTGGTCAAATACGAATATTCTTCGTTTAGATGTTCCCATCTTGTTTGTACCATGCCAACTTTCGGATTATTGAATTGAGGGACCGTATTTTGCAAAAAGTCTGCATCTGGCAAAAAGTCTGCATCAAAGATTGCGACATATTCACCTTCGGCAACTTCCAGTCCTTCTTTAAGTGCACCCGCTTTGTAACCTTCACGGTTAGTACGGTGGATATACTTAATGTTAAATCCTTTGTTCTGATATTCCGCAACAATAGGTTTGAGCAATTGAGGAGTTTCGTCTATCGAATCGTCCAAAACCTGAATTTCCAATTTATCCTTTGGATACGAAATTCTGCATGCAGAATGAACAAGTCTTTCTGCAACTTCCATTTCATTAAACATAGGCAATTGTATTGTAACAACAGGCATATTTTCGGGCATCTGTTGTTTGGGAGAGTCTGATTTATTATACTTACGATAATAAAAAAGCAGAACTACACCATGCATACCAAAACCGAATAGTACCAGCATTGATAGGAAATAAAAAATAAATAGAGATGTTTCCATATGCGGATTTTTTATCCCTTTTTTTCAAATAAAATGATTACCACCCGGAGATTACTGCAAGCAGTATATCTTCGGCGTTATTTTTTAAAACTAAACGTATGGCTTCATTTCGACCGGTGAAGCCTTCAGAAACACTGTAAAAACTGTAATTAGAGAAATCTTTCTCCCACACTACTTTTTTAAGAACATTGTCGTAATATTCAACTCTGCAGGTTACCTGAACTTTCCTTTCTTTTTCCAATTCCCCCGGGTTCACCTGGGAGATTGTTTCGGTAATGAAGGAAATTTTCACATTTAACTGTGAATCTCCTCTAGTATCTTCCACTTTCAAACTACCATCGGACCTGAATTGAGTAATCAATTCTTCGGTTAGATAGTCTTTGAATTCAGGCACACCGAATGAACTCACATCCATTACCGTTGGGATGACTATTGTTTTCAGATGATCCGGCACACTTCCGCCTGTGAATGAATAACATCCCCAAAAGAACAGGAAAATCAAAGAACTTGCAGCCGACTTAATATTTATTTTTTGTATCTTCATTCAAATTCAAAAAACCAATTTTTCGAAAAAAGTTGAACTTTTTCAAAAATGGATTATTAAGCAATTTCAAAATTAATAACTTGAAATGAAATAGCAAAGAAAATGATAATAATAGTTGGTGTTTATTCTTAAGCTAATTTTAGAGTTTTTTAACTTATTTAACTGAAATTATTCAATCCAGCTCACCTTTTGCACATAACTTTTTTGCCCTGCATTTACCTGAATAATTAATATTTGCGATGGTAAGTCACTTATTTGATATGTTAAACCGTTTTCCGGATTAGTGCCGACATTCCTGCAAAATGTCTGAACCGGATTACCACGTAAATCATAAATATGAGTGTCAAAAATTTGCCCGAAATCTTTAGGTGCATAAATTGTGATTTGATTTGAATTCTTATCTGCGAAAATTCTGAAATTATCATTTTTGATTTCAGAAACAGCATTATTTGCAATTGAATTAAGCAAAGCAGCAGTTAAATTTTCAAGATTTGTATCAGCTCCAATAAGAAGTTTAATATCGAATGTAGTATTTGCCGGTAAATAACCGCTGCGTTTAATTCCGGCGAAAACACTTCTGTCGTAAACTATATCACTTTGGAGTGACATCCCAGAATTTAGAACTTCGATTTTTCTTTCATCTGTAAAATCGCTGATATAGTCATAATCCAGTCCGGCAATTTGGGCTGTTGTGTTAGGTTCAGCAGAAAGTGCAACGCATCCAACGTAAATGTCCACATTTGGCTTATAAACAAGTTCTGCACCAAGTGATGCTAATTTATTCGCATATTGTGAATTATTGATTTCCTCATAAAGAACTGCCACATTGCTGTCGGGGTCTTCCTGAATATCCCAGTCATAGAAATATCCGAGAGATATATCCTTTAACGTTTTACCACTTATATTTTGTAAGGTTAAAGCTATTTGCGCAACATTAGGATGAGCAAAAGTTACTTCCTGAATGATGCTGACACTAATTGGATTGACAGAATAATCATCATTAATTATATTGATATTCTTCGAGGGATTAGTAAAAAGTTTGATTGGTTTATAACTATCCAAATCGAAACCTGTTACTTTAGACTCATCTTCGCACATCATTAAACCGGAATCCCCGTAAAGCTGATTGCCCACTCCTTTCAAAATGAATCCTACACCTTCTTTACTACCTCCGATTTCAGTATATCCGAATTCGCCATTGTCTGCCATGGAAAATTTGAGATTTTCATTTTCAAAAGTAGTAACTTTAGCAGTTGGTATAAAGTCGAATTTCACGAAATCCGAAAAAGTACCATTACACTGAATATCCAAACGGAATATCACTCTTGTATAATTTTCTTTAGTAATTTTCAGTTGAAAATTGCCGATGTTTGCTTTTTGATCTTTATTTAATTGATTCAATGTAATAATGTCTTGTGTTATTTCAACACTATTCATTGGATCGTAAACCTTGGAAAGTGTGAATTTTATATTATTTGCATCAGCAAGGTAATTAGTAAGATTGATAGACAAATTCACATCGTCTCCAACTTCAAATCTTGAAGACTTCTGTCCTTGTTCATCCATCCAAACATATTCAATCGGAACAATTCCCGGAATTGAAAATGGGTCGGTCGTAACAACTTTAAGCAAATTAATTCTGCCGGGTACCATTTTCAAATCAGAATATCCGTTATTTATAGCAATAATATCGTCAGTACAATGTCTAACAAATTCAATTGCCTGTAAAGGAGTGAGGGATTTATATTTAGAACGGGCCAAAGCAACAGCACCTGCTACAATCGGAGATGAATAGGAAGTCCCTTCTCCAAGACTTTGATAATCTCCCCAATTATTGGTTGCGAAATCTCCATCACCAGGCGCAAGAATATCGGTTTGTACTCCCATTGTCGAGTTGTAAGTTGTAATCAAATCGTCACTATCTACTTCGCCAACACCAAGTACACCAAAATAATTTGCAGGATAGAAAGTATCGTAACGAGTAGCATTATTTGTTCCGATATTACCACTCGAAGCAACGATTGCAACACCATTGGCAATTGCATAATTAATTATAATCTGTTCTAAATCGGAATAAAGCTGAGGTCCACCCCAACTCAAATTCAACACAGAATAATGTTTTGATGCTGCATAAATTATCCCATCGTAACCATACTCAATAAACTGACCTTTTGCAACACGAACAGGGAATAATCGGCAATTACCTGCAACCCCTGCAATACCTTTCCCATTATTGAAATCAGCAGCAGCAAGCCCTGCAACTTCAGTTCCATGACCGCTCGAACCATTGAAGGTATTTCCCCAGTCATTTTCCATGAAACCATAGAAATTATATCCACGATAATCATCAATATAACCGTTTCCGTCATCGTCAGTCTGATTATCTTCAATTTCGCCGGTATTTATAGCAATATTATCAATCAAATCTTCATGGTCCTGATTCATGCCGTTATCGCATATGCAAACTATTGTTTCGGGATCACCTTTCCATATTTCCCATGCTTCAGGTGCTTTTATGTTAAAAAGTGATTTTTGTTCGGAAAATAAAATGTCATTCGGCTCAAAACCCTGAATTTTGTAGATGTGATACGGTGCAATTGTTTCAATTTCAGGATATTCTGCTTTCAATTGTTTTGCTATTGTCTTTGGATTAATATCTTTATCGAATTCAAAGATGAAAGTTCTGAGTAAAGGTTCTTCTGTTTTTTGAATTTGAGCATAATCCAGATTTTTGCTTTGAATTTCGAAAAACTTTTTAGGATTATATTTTACAGAATAAACATTTGGCAAAATTGGTGAGACTTTGCATGTAAATTTGTCCTGAAATAGATTAATTCGAGTCTGATTATCCCGAATATCACTTCTGAATTGCACTAATACTTTCCGTTTGGAAACATTTTCCGCATAAATTGAATTTATGCCTGAAAAAATCATTAAAAATGCTAATAGGTATATAATTCGAGATTTCATTTTCAACCTTAATCTTTATTTTTTTTCTTTTCGATTCAATAATATTCGGGATACTATAATTGTTAAAACAAATATTTTACAAAAAAGTTACAAATTCATTAAAAATACTTCAATTAAAAATTAGAAGTATTGAATAAATAATCTAGACCAACTTCAATATGAGCAGGTTTTGGATTCAATCCAACAACGTTTTTATGGACTTCATTCACCATATAACCGGCATTTATAAATATATTGAATATTCCATACTTATTTTCAAATAACTTAAACATTCCACCCAATTTCAAATCAGCAGTAATATTCAAATTGTTCGAAGCAACTTCGTAACTGGGGTCAATATGGTCCAAAGTCATCGGGAAGGAAACATCCAATCCTATTGTAAAACCTGAAAGATTAAATAAACCGCCAACAATGAAGTATGACATATCATAAAAATCCTTATAAGCTCCATTATTATAACCATAAGGGACATGTTTGATGCCTAATAGTCCGGCATAACCGGAATTAGATGAAATGTCTGTTGGCTTATAAACCATTATTCCAAAGTTTGGAGAAGATGAACTGCCAACAGCAACTTTTAAACCTGTTGGTGCACCTGTCGTATTCACTCCGGCAACAGACCAACCCAGGTATGGTCCGAACATCAATGCATTTTTGTCGTAATCATTGTTAATTTCATCATTCAACTGAGAAAATGAAATGGAACTTGCAGCAAATAGAATTGCCAAAGAGAGTAAAGTAAATTTTTTCATAAAATTATTTTTTAATTTGATTATTTATTTCCTTTCCAAAAAAACGAAAACGTAAATTAAGTATTATAAAATTAATATTCTTAATTAATTAAGATTCAGATTACAATTCTTCAAGTTCATTACTTTTCTGTTCCAAATTCCGATTTTCATCATCCCAAACTGAATATGTTTTTTCCAGCGAGGATTTCAAATCATCATATTCTTTTTGAGATTTAAGATATACTTTAGTATCATTGTAAAAATCAGGATTTGCAAATTGTTCTTCCAACTCGGCAATTCGTGTTTCGTACTTTTCGATATCCGCTTCGTATTTACTTATCATTTTCTTGCATCTTTCAATTTCACGGTTCAGATTTTTTCGGATTTCATAAAGATTTTGTTTCGGTTCTTTTGTAGCATCTTCAATTGCAAAATTTTGCTCCGGCATCGGACTTGATGCAGCAATCTGATTATTATTTTTCAGCAAATATTCATCAATGTCGCCAAGAGTAACTTGCAGTCCTTTATCTCTCACTTCCCAAACCTGTTCAGTGAGTCCCTGCAAAAATTCCCTGTCGTGGGAAACAACAATTAAAGTGCCTTCATAATTTAGAAGTGCATCTTTAAGTACTGCTTTGGAATATACATCCAAGTGATTTGTAGGTTCGTCCATAATCAGAAAATTCACAGGTTGTACTACAATTTTGGCGAGAGCTACACGTGACTTTTCGCCACCGGAAAGTACTTTGATTTTCTTGAATACATCATCACCGTGGAATAGGAATGCACCCAAAATAGTGCGGACCTGCATCTGAGTTTTCCCAACTGCAACCCGTTCTACTTCTTGCAAAATGTCATTCTCAGGATTCAGTTCTTCATATATTAATTGAGAGAAATACTTTATTTTAAGATATGTTCCCGGATAAAGTTTCCCGTCAAAGGATTCAGTCCCTGCCAAAATTCTGGACAAAGTAGATTTACCTTCACCATTCCTTCCGACAAAAGCAATTTTCTCACCACGAATAATTTTGAAATTCAAATTTTTTAAAATCAGTTTTTCCCCATAAGATTTGGATAAGTTGATTGCTTCGGAAACAATCAAGCCCGATTTATCGACCGAAGGAAAACGTAATTCAATAGAACTGCCTTCCGGCATGTCAATTTCAATCCTTTCGATTTTTTGCAATTGTTTAATTCTAGATTGCACCCGTGTTGCCAGAGTTGCCTTATATCGGAAGCGAGTAACAAATTTTTCGATTTTTTCAATTTCCTTCTGCTGAGCTTTATAGGCATTCATTTGCTGTTCTAACTGTTTTGCACGAAAATCAAGGAAATCGAAATATGGTAGTTTATAATCGTATATTTGATTATTCGAAATTTCAATAGTTCGATTCGTCACATTATTCATGAAAGTAGTATCGTGCGACACTAAAATTACTGAACCGAAGTAATTAACAAGAAATTTTTCCAGCCATAAAAGAGAATCCAAATCCAGGTGATTAGTAGGCTCATCCAGTAAAATCAAATCAGGTTTTGCAAGCAGAATTTTTGCAAGTTCTATCCTCATTCTCCAGCCTCCGCTCAAAGTATGAACCGAACGATAAAATTCTTCACGTGCAAAACCAAGACCTACGAGAGTCCTTTCGATTTCAGCTTCAATGGAATTTCCGCCAAGCAAATCGAATCGGTAATGCAATTCCTCAAGTTTCTCCAAATCTCCATACATTTTTTCATGATTTTCATGATTTGCGGAAATTTGCACTTTATGTTCTAATTCTTCAATTTTTTTTAATATTGCTTCAATTTCTTTGAGTGATGTGCGAACTTCATCGAAAACTGAATTATCGCTTTGTATGTCCATTTCCTGTTGAAGAAATCCTATTTTATAATCTTTTGGGAATGAGACATTCCCTTCATCACTAGGAAATTGACCATTAATAACTTTCAACAAAGTTGTCTTTCCGCTTCCGTTACGGCCAATTAAACCAACACGTTCACCACGACCAACAGAAAAACTCACATTGGAAAATAAGGGATTACCCCCAAATAAAATACCTAAATTATTTACGTTTAACATCAGTCAAGCTTCGTTTGTTTGACAAATAAACTTACAGAAATTATTCCCACTCCTGCAAAAATTATCCCGAAGTAGAAAACCGGATACATCCCTAAAGACTTGAAAATTAAGCCGAATACGAATGGTGCCGCTGTCTGTCCGAGCAAGGAAGTTGCACGATTGAGCGACATAAATCCGGCAAGATTCTCTTTTGGAACCAGTGTTGAAAGCAATGAGATATAACTCGGAATATTTACTCCATGCCCGATTCCATAAATAGCGGAGGAAATGAAGAAAAAGTACGGATTTTTGAAAATTATGAATGTAGCTATCGAAATCAAATAAAGTGAGAAAGCAAGAATTACTAATTGCTTTTGCGATAAAAACTTAAGCCATTTTTTTAGTTGTGAGGAAGAAATTGCCGCAAAAATGGACATCGTGGAAATTTGCAGACCAATAAATATCGGATATTTAATTCCCAAGTCACTTATTAAAAAAGGTAAAAATGAAATTAAAGTTCCGAAAAGCACAAAGAAAGTAAGGAATGAAACCAGAAATATGCTTAAAATATGTCTATTTTTCAAACTATCCTTAAGAGTACGCAAATTATCGGCTAATGAACTTCTTTTTAAATTGGATTTATCTTCTTTTAAAAATATAAGAACAATTAAAAAAGCAATCAAACCAAGAGCAGGCATGAGGAATGGAAAATTCCAGCCGATTCCGGCAAGCATACCACCCAGAAATGGATAAAGAGCTGTGCTTATATTAAGGACTGTGCCATTGTAGCCCAACGCAATGGCTCTCTCCTTGCCCTGATAATAATCGCTAATGAGAGTAACGTTCATTGCACCTAGCGAAGCCGCTCCAACTCCTTGTAGGAAAATCATTACCAGCAAATAATTGAAATCATTCACAAAGAAAATAGAAAAGCCGGCTATTGAAAAAAGAAGCAGGGAAGGTAAAATAACACTTTTGCGACCATAACGGTCGGCAAGAACACCAAAGATGGGAGCAAGAAAAAGTCCCGGCAGCGTGAAAAGCGTTGGTATTAAAGCAACTTTATCGGGTGTAACGCCAAAATGCAAAGCAATCTTAGGAAAAGCAGACATATAACCGGCAATTCCCATCACTGCAATTGTCGTTATAGCAAAAACCTGCCAAATTCTAATATCTTTCAGAGTTGAGGACTTTGGAATGTTCATAGAATTTTCATAAAGATAAATGTAAGTGAAGTAAGAAGTCCATTGAGAATCAGCAAAATCCCATTTAAAGCAAGCAATTTATTAAGTTCTTTTCCCTGATATTTGTCAATGTACTTGCTCAGTCTTCCGTAAAGCGGTACCGCAATTAACGGAATAAAAAACAGAAAATTTTGATAAGTCAAAACCATGAAAATTGGTACAAGTAGTGCGGCAGTAACCAAAAAATTAAATAATTTTACTGATTTTTCTTTACCGAGTCTTACTTCCAAAGTCATCTTCCCTACTTGACTGTCATTTTCAATATCACGGATATTATTCACCATCAGTAGTGTTGTGGAGAGAAGTCCGGGCATAAAACTTGCGTAAACTCCAATCTGACTTATTTCATTAGTAAATGCGAAAATTGTTCCATTAGTGGCAACCAACCCAAAAAAGATAAACACGAATGGTTCAGCAAGTCCTTTGGATGAAAGAGGATAAGGTCCGCCGGTATAAGCCCAGGCGAAAAGCATACTTAAAATACCTGCAGGCATCAACCACCAGGAAGTCATCGAACAAACCCAAAGGCCAATCATAAAGGTAAGAAACATAATCAGGATGGAAGCTGTTTTCATTTGACTGAGCGAAATTGCACCGGTGAAGAGAGACTTTTTTGGTCCGATACGGTTAATATTATCCACTCCATTCTTGAAATCGTAAATATCATTTATAAAATTTGTGCTAATTTGCACAAGGAGTGAAATCAGGCAAATCAGACCAAAAATCAACCAGTCGAATTTGCCGAGATAATACGAATAGGAACTGCCGATGAAAACAGGTGCCAGACTAGCCGGCAATGTTTTCGGGCGTGTTGAATGTATCCAGGCTCTCAGATTGCTCATATTGTTTTTATTTTTATTTTGCAAAATTAATAAATTCAAAGAGATTTGCTTATTTTTACCACGAATAATAAATTTGGTTCATTATAATAATATGTTAATAACTTTTCTAAGAAAATTAAAAGGAATCTGCAATTTTCACATTAATAATCCACCAAAAATGAGTAATTTTGTAAGTTATAATAATTAAAGTTAGAATAAAATGTCCTTATTAGATATCAATCGAATTATACCAACCGTATTAGAAGATGAAATGCAAAGTTCATATCTTGATTATGCGATGAGTGTAATTGTGAGCCGTGCTCTACCGGATGTACGTGACGGACTCAAACCGGTACACCGCAGAATTCTCTTTGCAATGCAGGATATGGGTTTACATCATAATCGTCCATATAAGAAATCTGCAAGACTTGTGGGTGAAGTTTTGGGTAAGTATCACCCCCATGGCGACTCATCTGTTTATGATGCAATGGTGCGTTTAGCTCAACCATGGTCAATGCGTTACCGCTTGGTAGATGGTCAGGGTAACTATGGTTCTATCGACGGTGACAGCCCCGCAGCAATGCGTTATACCGAAACACGTATGTCCACTTTGGCTTCTTATTTGCTGAAAGATATTGATAAAAACACAGTAGATTTCCAGTCTAATTTTGATGAATCTCTCAAAGAACCAAAGGTTTTACCGAGTGTTTTCCCAAATCTTTTGGTTAATGGTGCAAGTGGTATTGCCGTCGGTATGGCAACAAATATTCCACCTCACAATCTTACTGAAATCATTGATGGTTTGCAATTACTTATCAAAAATCCTGATATTACAATACAGGAATTGATGGAAGTAATCCCTGCTCCAGATTTCCCTACAGGTGCTATTATTTATGGCCAGAATGGCGTAAACGAATGTTACAATACCGGTAGAGGCAAAATTGTTCTGCGTGCCAAAACTTCAATGCACGAAGCTAAGAACGGAAAGGCAAAAATTATAATCCATGAATTACCTTACCAGGTTGTAAAGAAATCTCTAATTGAAAAAATTGCTGATTTAGTTAAAGGAAAAGTAATTGAAGAAATTTCCGATATCAGAGATGAATCTGACCGTAGAGAAATGGTTCGTGTAGTTTTGGAATTGAAACGTGATGCTGTTCCCGAAGTTGTGTTGAATAAACTATTCCAGCACACACAAATGCAGGTAACATTCGGTGCTATTATGCTTGCGCTTGTCAATGGTGAGCCGAAAGAGCTAAATTTGAAGGAATTGATGCAATATTTCATTCTGCACAGGAATGAAGTAATTATTCGCAGGACAAAATACGATCTTGACCTTGCTGAAAAACGTGCTCATATTTTGGAAGGCTATATTATTGCATTGGATAATTTGGATGAAGTAATTAAAACAATCCGTTCATCTGCTAATCCCGGAATTGCTTCCGAACAGTTACAAAGCAAATTTGGAATGAGTGAAGTTCAGGCAAAAGCAGTACTTGACTTGCGTTTGCATAGACTCACTGCTCTCGAAAGAGACAAAATCATGGGTGAATATCGTGAAATTCTTAAAATGATTGAACAATATCAAACAATTTTAGCAAGTCCTGAATTGCAATTGCAAATCATTTCCGAAGAATTGAATGAAATTAAAAATAAATTTGGTGATGACCGCCGTACTGAAATAGAAATCAATACTTCCGAAATCAGAATGGAAGATATCATTGCCGATGAAGAAGTTATTGTTACAATTACTCATCGTGGATTTATTAAGCGTACATTGCTCACAACTTACCGCAAACAGAATAAAGGCGGTCGTGGAGTGAGCGGTGCTGCTACTTCCGAAGATGATTATATTGAAATGGTATTTCAGGCAACAAATCATAATCACCTTATGTTTTTCACTGATTTAGGAAGAGCTTACAGCGTGAGAGTATTTGATTTGCCGGAAGGTTCCCGAACTGCAAAAGGACGTGCTATATCGAATGTTATTCCTCTTATGGAAGAAGAAAAAGTAACTGTAATTTTGCCGGTGAGAGCATACGAAGAAGGCAATTATATCTTTATGTGCACCAGATATGGCACAGTAAAGAAAACAGATATGACTGATTTTGCAAAAATACGTTCCACCGGTATTATCGCTCTTAATTTGAATGATGACGATAAACTTGTTGCCGCAAGAATTACAAATGGAGAAAATGAAATATTAATAGCTTCCCGAAAAGGACAGGCTTGCCACTTCAAAGAATCAGATGTTCGCCCGATGGGCAGAACAGCTGCAGGCGTTCGTGGTATCCGTCTCGCTCCTGATGATTATGTTGTTTCGATGGTTGCAGTGAATGACCCAATGGAACAAATTTTGGTTGTTGCAGATAAAGGTTACGGCAAACGCACTCATGTGAATCAGTTCCGTATGACAAATCGTGGTTCCAAAGGTGTAATTTCGATGAAAACAACGAATAAGACTGGAAATGTTATAAATATTCTCACAGTTAGAGAAACAGATGAAATCGTTGTGATGACTCAAAATGCTGTAATAATTCGCCAGGCAGTGAATAGAATCAGCTTGTTAAGCAGAAATACTCAGGGAGTAAGACTTATCAGACTTGATACCGGCGACAGTATTGCCGATTTGACAGTTATTCCGAGAGAGGAAGTACTCTTACTCGAAGAAGGTGATGAAACAATTGAAACAACAACAGAAGAACCAACAATTTTCGATCAGGAAAATTAATTTTTTTCAGAAAATTTATCTGTTGATTAATATATGAGATTCAGGATTAATATTTCAAAAATAAAATTAACTTTTGCAATGTTAATCCTGTTTTCGTTTCCTGTAACTGCTTTAACACAAAACAGATTAACTACCGAAGATCAGAGAAAATTAATTGAAGAAGAATTAAACGAAAATGCTCCGCAGGATACTACCCAATTTGTAATGGATACTGTCGGGCTAACCAAACCGTTGAAAAATCATACACGAATTCTGTTGAATGACAATTCTCCTTATAAATTTATCAGTAAGCGGGATATTAATTACAAATCATATTATACATTTTACGAAATATTCAAATCGGAAAGAATAGGTTATCCACTTTCTTTAGGATTTCCGGGGATGAATAATTCATTCTCTGCGGTAGGCAATTTCTCTGCAAGTTCAAATCTGAGATTAGCAGGAAATTCCGCAAATGATTTTGAAACAGGTATTGCAAATTTGAGTATAATTCCTGTGGAATATTTCGAATCTGCTGAAATTTTCCTTGGCTCTGATGCTGTTATTTTTGGGGATAATTCCACAGGTACTTTGGTGAATATTCAGGAAGTAAATCATAATACATATTTGCCCTACACAAAGTTATGGTATTCTCAAGGACCAAATGAATTAATTGCGGCTGATGGTTCTTATTCACAGAATTTTGCAAAGAATTTCAATTTGGATTTAGGATTCAGAAGTTTAAATAGTCCCGGTAGATTTACTAATCAAGCACTTCATTCATGGAATTTAAGAGCTAAATTTCGCTGGAATCCGACTGATTTGACAACAATTTCCTTTTCGGAAAATTATACCGACTATGGTGTTGGTGAAAATGGCGGTAATAATCCTGAAAAAGGAAATATATATGACTTAATCGAAAGTCAACCTTATTTTTCTGCAGAAAATTCCAGACTTTTCCGACATAATATGCAGTTGAATTTCAGCACTTTCCTGGATTCTACTCGTCATTTTGGAATTACTTCCTCGAATTCTTTCAATTACTCAATGAAAGAATTTAAGGATGGGAATAATATTTTTTTCGGAACAATCGATTCAATTTCCTATTTTGAATATGATACTTACTCTTTTTCCAATAAAACGCAGATTGAAACAGACTATAAAGCAGTTGGACTCACCGCAGGAGAAGAAATCTCCTACAATAAAATTCTGCCTAACCCATTTTTAAAAAGTGATAGTTACTTTAATTTTGCACTTTTTGCTCAGGCAAAAATGAATTTGTTTGATTATGTGGAACTCAGCGGAGGAGCAAGATATTACAACCGTTTCGGCAATAATGCACTATCTGTTGGAGCAAAAATCAAAATTAATTTCGATACGGCATTTTACTTTTTCGGTGATATTTCCAAGTCGGACAGATTACCTTCTCTAATGGAAGGAATTGTTTTGAATGCCGAACATCATTATTTGATATTGGCAGGTTTGAATATGGACGCCGGAAAATTCTCGCTTGAATTAATGGGATTCATTCGTCAAGTAGATTTGCCAATACTTTTTTCAAGAAATTACGATTCTGCTGCAGGCAATTACAGAATATCATTCAATAATGGTTCGAATATGCGCATATTGGGCATAGAGGCCAATTCTAACTTTAATATTGAAAAATTGCATTTTAATTTTTTCGTTAAAACATATTTTTCGCAGCTAAATTCTCAAACTGAGAATATTTTGCCAAATCTTTATTCCGGATTAAGAAGTTACTATCAAATCAATGCCGGCAGAAGTGAATTACACTTAGGTCTGGAGTATGAAGCAATTATCGGTGGCGGAGGTATGAGTTATTTCCCCGGCTATCAAGCGAATTATTATTTACAGGATGCTGCCGGTTTTATGGGGAACGGACTCAATTTATTTGTTGAAGGTAAATTAGGTGAAGCATATCTGAAAGCTGCATTCAACAATGCTTTAGGTCAGGGATATTACTTTTTGCCCTATTACCCTGAACTTGGAAGCAATTTTAATTTTACTTTTTCATGGGCATTTTTGGATTAACAAATTGGATAAATTACATAAATTTCAGAATGAATCTCTGTCAAAACTAATAGTACAATATTCTCTCCCTGCTACAATCGGGATGATTGTAAGTTTTTCTTATAATATTATTGATAGAATTTTTGTTGGAAATCAGCTTGGAGCAGATGCACTCAGCGGTGTTGCTATTCTTTTCCCGATTCAAACCTTAATATTCGGTCTTGCTTTCATGGTCGGAATTGGTGCTAACAGTAATATATCTATTCAACTCGGGAAGAAAAAGCTGGACGAAGCAGAAAAATATCTTTCGAATGCTTTGTTTTTGTCAATAATAGTTCCAATACTATTCTTTATTATAACAATGCTTTTTTTAAATCCCATTTTGGATTTACTTGGTAGCAGTGGTTCATTCAGAGCATATTCCCATGAATTTCTTTTTTGGGTATCATTTGGTTTTGTTTCACAATTCATTGCTTTTAGTTTGAATAATATTATTCGTGCTGTTGGTTACCCAAATATTGCAATGTGGACTCAGATTTTTGGTGCAGTATTGAATATATTTTTAGATGCTCTTTTCATCTTCAAATTCGGCTGGGGAGTGATGGGAGCAGCAATTGCGACTGATATTTCCTTTACTGTCAGCATGATTTGGGTTCTAAGTTTCTTCTTTTTCTCAAAGAAAAGTCCACTTAAAATTCATTGGACTAATTTCAAGCCGAAATTGTATTATATAAAAAGTATTATTGCAATTGGTGCACCATCTCTTATTACTCAGGTTTCCGGTAGTATTGTTATTTTACTTCTCAATCACTTATTGTTGCAGTATGGCGGTTCTCATGCTATTGCTGTTTTGTCCATTGCAACAAGTATAGAAGCCTTTATGTTCGTTCCGACAATTGGTCTAAGTATTGGTGTGCGGCCGATAATCGGATATAATTTTGGGGCAAATGAGCTGAAAAGAGTTCGGAAAGTATTGGAACTTGGTATTGCAATTACCGTTATAATAGGTCTTTTCGGATTTGGCGTGATTCAAATCTTTGCAGCAGACCTTGTGAAATTATTCGTACCAAATGATCCAAAAATGCTCGAAATGGGGATTACTGCACTTCGCACTTTCACATTCTTTATTTATATGATTGGTCTGGAAATTATTGCCACAACATATTATCAATCGATTGGCAATCCTAAAGTATCACTTGCACTTGCATTGGTACGCCAATTAGTTTTTCTTTTGCCCCTTGCTTACATATTACCTCAATTTTACGGTTTGATGGGCATTTGGGTTGCAGGAGCAGGCAGCGAATTAGGTTCTTCCATTTTATCAATCACTTTTTTAGTCCTGGCTTTACGGAAATTAAAAAGAGATGAAAATCAAGTAGTTGCTATTAAGTAACAATCAATTTGAAAAAAAAACGCATCCCTGAGATGCGTTTTTCAGTTATATTATTTACTAATAACTTATCTTAAGATATATTTTTCTCCGCATTGAACAACCTCATAGTCATTATTAACATCCATCAAAACAGCAACAATTCTAATCCATTCCGGACGCCAATCTGCTGTTTCAGGTATCGTTTTGGAATATTGCTTTATGATTTCACTGCCTTTAGAAATTGTTTCATCGGAAATTTTTTCGCCAAAAGAATTTGTGAGTGCATCACGAACTATATTATTATGAACAAAATCTTCCACGTCAACATTCGGGGCAAGTCTGTAATCTGTTTGATATTGAACAATTGAATCTTCAACAACGTAAAGTGCAAGTTGATATGACGATGGAGCATCATCCAAGAATTTCATAGCAGCAGAGCAGGAAATTGTTTTTGTTGTTTCATTGTAACTTGGAGTTAATGTGATTTTCACATTTGCAGGAATTTTCGTTCTTTCCAAAACTGCCGATTCCCAATCTCCCGGAGGTAAAATTAAAGCTCCATTGTATGATATACGGTCAACAAGACCGTTTGGCGTTCCAGCTAAACTAATCTGATATTTTGCATCCAAATCCTTCATAACTTGGGAAATAAAATTATATGGATGCTTAGGTGTCGGAAGTGCTAAAGATCCTGCATGAATTGAAAGCAAAACGACATTATCGGGATATTTTGCCTTAATTTCATGTGCAATATCTCCTGCTGTAGGACAATTTCCGCAACGGAAACCGGTATATTCTTCCATTAATACAACTTTTGATGCTGTATCTATTTGCTGATTTCCACCATCTTCTTCATAAGGTGCTTCAATGATATCGCAGGAATTCATTATTGATGCAAAAGTGAAAATAGCGAATACTATGTTAATTAGTTTAAATTTCATTTTTCTTTTAATTTAATTAAGAATTACAAAATTACGAAAAAAAATTTGTTCACTTTATTTTGACAAACAAATCATTATCACAAAAAAAATATTAACTATTGTCCACCTGCCTTTCACTGCTTTGAGTGTAACGATGTCCAAAAATCGTCATCTCAGAAATAGCTTTATCAATTTCTTTTATATCTGTTTCAGAGAGTTCGACGGCAATTGCTCCTGCATTTTCGGACAAGCGATGCATTTTCGTTGTTCCAGGAATAGGTGAAATCCAGGGTTTCTGGGCTAAAATCCATGCGAGAGCAATCTGAGCAAGAGTTGCATCCTTCCTTTTTGCAATTTTTTCCAGTAATTCCAAAACAATTTTATTATACGCTCTGTTTTCAGGACTAAAGCGAGGTACATTTTTTCTGAAGTCAGAATCATCGAATTGAGTATTTTCATCAATTTTTCCTGTAAGATAACCTCTTCCTAATGGACTAAATGGTACGAAGCCTATTTGAAGTTCTTCTAGTGTGGGGAATGTTTTTGTTTCCGGCTCCCTCCACCACAAAGAATATTCACTTTGTAAAGCAGAGACAGGTTGAATGGCGTTAGCTTTGCGAATATTATTTGCTCCAGCTTCAGACAATCCAAAATATTTCACCTTTCCTTCCGAAATCAAATCTTTAACAGCACCGGCTACATCTTCTATTGGCACTTCCGGGTCTACACGATGCTGATATAATAAATCTATTGTTTCTATATTCAGTCTTTTCAGAGAACCCTCAACTGCTTCTTTAATATGATGAGGTTTGCTGTTCAATCCTGCCATTTTACCATTTTGGATATTAAATCCAAATTTTGTAGCTATAACTACTTCATTGCGAAATGGAGCAATTGCCTCACCAACAAGTTCTTCATTTGTATATGGTCCGTAAATTTCTGCAGTATCAAAAAATGTTATTCCTAATTCATAAGATTTTCTGATAACTTTAATAGCTTCTTTTCTATCTAATGCCGGTCCGTAACCAAAGTTCAAACCCATGCATCCAAATCCAATTTCTGAAACTTCTAAGCCGCTATTTCCTAATTTTCTAATTTTCATAATTTAATTTTTATTTTATAAATTTAAATTCTACTCTTCTGTTTTGTGCACGCCCTTCTTCTGTTGTATTATCTGCAATTGGTTTTGATTCCCCGTAGCCAACTGCTTTTAATCTGTCACGTTCAATTCCTTTGGCTGCTAAATAGTCCACAACAGCCTGAGCACGATTTTCACTTAATTTTTTATTATAAATATCACTACCTTGGTCATCTGTATGAGCAGAAATCTGAATTTTGACTGATTTATTATTATTAAGAATTTTCAGTAATCTTTCCAATTCAGGAAAACTTTCTTCTTTCAGTTCATATTTATCGTAATCAAAGAAAATATTATTCATTCTTACTGATTGACCTTCTTCAATCATTTTCTTAATAGAAACAAGCACAATATCCTGTTTAACATTATCAGTTTTCTGCTTTTCTGCAGATAAATCAAGAAAATTCGAAGTTTCGTAATATCCTTCTTTGGAAGCATAATATCCCAGTTTTTTACCGAAAGGAATTACCAGATAATATTCACCGGTATTAACATTGGATTTAAGGTTTCCAATTTGCTTGCCGGAATTCACATCTTCCCAAATCAAGTCGGCTTCGAGTGGATTCCCTTTTTCGTCAGTAACTTTCCCGGAAACAGTGAAAACCTGTTCAGGTTTTGCTTCCTGTGGCAAATTCAAAGTAAAAATATCCATATTGATTTTGCCATTTTCTACCACTTCTTTTGAAAATATTGCTTGAGTTCCGTCAGTTGAAATTTTATATCCCCAGTCATCATTGCAGGAATTGATTTCCTTGCTAAGATTTACGGGTTCACTCCACTTTGTCCAGCTGTTTTCATCCAGTCGTTTCGCAACGAATACGTCCAGCCCTCCGAGACCTGCATGACCTTCTGAAGAAAAATACAAGGTTTTTCCGTCAGGATGCAAATATGGTTTCCGTTCTGCAAAAGGAGTATTAATTACAGTTCCCAAATTGATTGGTTTGCTCCATCCTTTACCATGCTTTTCGCAAACATATAGATCAGTATTACCCCAGGTAGAACCATGATATTTTGTATCTTTTGGTGTAAAAGGCGGTGTCCCGCCAAGTCTGTCGCTCGTAAAGATGATTGCTTTGCCGTCAGAAGTAAAATATCCGTCTCCATCCCATCTGTTGGAATTTATTGGTTCCGGGAATGGGATAGGGGCTGACCAGCCTTTATTGGACAATTTCGAATAGTACAAATTACCATCTTCAAAATTGCATGGATAATTCCCGAATATGCAAAGTTCTGTCCCATCTGCAGAAATTGATGTGAGTGCTTCATGCGAATAAGTATTTATTGGCACTCCAATATTCTTTGAAGTTGAATAATTACCATTTTCAATATCCGAATAAAATATATCTTCGCCTCCATATGAATTTGGACTATCTATCCTTACGAAAAACAATCTTTTACCGTCGATTGAGATAATTGGAGAATATTCATCATTACTTGTGTTCAATTGGTTTGGCAAAGCTACTTGCGGTACTTTTTCAGGTTTTTCTTGTAATATCCTTTTCAGTTTGGAAATTTTACTTGAATTATTTTGAAAATACTTCTCAAATTTATTAATCTTTGCAAGTGCTCCCTCATAATTTTTTGCATCAATTTCCGGTTTAATGTACCTTTGCAGGGCAACAAACGCATCTTCAGTATTCGGATTTGTTTGGATAAAATTACTCAATAAATCTAAATCTTCCTGCGATTGAGGATCTATACTCAATATAGCAAAAGGCGTATTTGTTGTATTTTCTTGATTATACTGTAAAATTGTACACGATGTAGAAATTAGTAGGAAACATAAGGAAAAGGTCGCAAATTTATTTATCTTCATATAATAATCTTATATTTATGTAAAAAAAACGTTAGAATCAACTTTTATTGTTAAAATTCGTATTATTCATTATTAATAATATAATTACAAAATTATGAAAAAATTATTTGCAAAATACATTTCAGCAGCATTATTTCTAATAATTATAACTTCTTGTGGAACTACATCGAAAGTAGCTGTTTGTGACCAGCCTGTTTCTAAGGATCTCATTATCCGTTGGGGAGTTGTCTCCTCGCAATCCCAGATGGACAGTTTTTACGAATTGAATGCTGACAGAACAATTTCTCTTGGCGTTAAAGAATCACGTTCTTCAACACCAAAGTTACAAGAAATTGGTAAAATTCCTTTAGAATTATATTGCGAGTTGCTCAAATCTACTCGTGAGACGATTATGAAAGTCCAGGCATTAAATGTGCCGAGCGATGTGAATAATTATCTGGAATATAAAGATGATGCGAATAACATCCGATTTCGTGCTCTTTGGAATCCTAATCATGATAATGCCGGGAACGTTGAATTCAAAGCACTTTATACCAGATATCAAGAAGCCGTAAAAGCAGCTAACAGCAAATAATCATTTACGATTAAAAAAAAGGGTTCCTACTATGGAACCCTATTGAATTTTATGAAAGTACAACTTATGTTGTCAAATTTTCCAATTTATTTTATTTCAATAAATTCTTCGTTGGAAGTTGCACAAATTGGGCAAGGTGCATTTTGAGCTTCTTTGAAAGTTTCACCGCAAACAGGGCAAACCCAAAATGAATGACTAATTACTTTCTGATTTGCTAAATCTGTCAATGCTTCCTGGTAAAGTTTAGCATGATCTTTTTCAACAGTTGTTGCATAGTTGAAAGTTCTCATTGCATCAGTATTTCTTTCTTTCTTAGCATTTTCGATAAATTCCGGATACATAGTTTCGAATTCGTATGTTTCTCCGTCAATTGCAGCTTGCAAATTTTCTTCAGTAGTTTTCACATCTACTGTTTCCAAGTTAGCTGTTGCATCACCACCCATTTTCTTGATTACTTCCAAGTGGTTATTGGCATGTATTTCTTCAGCTTTGGATGCAGCACGGAAAAGAACTGCAACTTGTTTGTAACCTTCTTTGTCAGCAGCTTCTGCGAACATTTTGTATTTATTTGCAGCATTGCTTTCGCCTTGGAAAGCAGCCATCAGATTGTCCATAACAATATTATTTTGAACAGCTTCATCTTGTCCGCCTTCTGGTGCTTTGTCGCCGCCGCCACAGCTAACTAATGCAGCAGTCAATGCAAATAATAATGCGAATAGTGTTAATGTTTTTTTCATGTTTTTTTCCTCATTAATAAAAAACAATAAATTATAAAAATTTAATTACAAAAATATAAAAAAAGTATGAAATTCTCACAATTAATAAGGAAAACTTTAACAAATTTTCCACTGAATATAAATTTAAAAATAACATATTGTTAATTTCGTATTTATCGAATAGGATACTTCACAAAATCAGGTAGAATTATGTCCAAGGAAAAGATAATCAAAATTCTTACAAAAAATAATGTAAAGCCGACTTTACATAGAATTGGCGTTATGGAAGTTCTTACAACTTTACATACACACCCGACTGCAGATGAAATTTTCAAAAATGTGAAGATTAATTATCCTACTATATCTTTGGCAACAGTTTATAATACTTTAGATATATTGTACAGAAATGATATCATTAAGACAATGAAGCACAATAATGAGCCAACCAGATACGATTTTTTTCACGAACCTCATTTCCACTTATTCGATAATGAAACATTCGAAATCTATGATTTTAAAGACGATGAATTAAGGGATTTGATTAGTAATCATCTGAAAGATAAAAAGATCGATAATCACTCCATTAAAGATTTTGATTTAGAGATAAAAGTTTCAACCGGTAATGACTTTTTTTACGAAGAAACCTTTAAATTGAAAAAATAGATTTTACTCCACCAAAAATGCCTAAATCGTAAACATAATTTATATTGTCATTATTCTAAACGCAATTATTCGTGAATCGAAAGCCCACGAAGCCGTTCAGTATGAGTAACAACGGGGCTAATGCACCTTTAAAATTTTTCTTGCAATAATAAATTCAAAATTAATTTCATTTTATTTTTCGAGGAAATTTAAAGATGCAAAGTAGCTATTCCCAAAAATTTCAATTAAGAATTTATACTTATCCCCAATCCCCGAGCGCCGAAGAAGAAATCAAGATAGTTGTGGAGGGATAGGTATTTGTAGAGACGCCATGCCTGGCGTCTTTTTTGATACTTAGGGCAAGATTTTTGGTCCGAGCAGAAATAACCATAATATATAACCACTTATTCCACCGACCAATCCTGCGTACATAAATGTCAATCTTAGCTTTAGTGGAATAATTAAAACTTCTTTCATAACATTTCTTACGAAGACAATCTGCAATCAATTTTAATTAAAATATTTTTTTCTAAAAAACTTCATTCAATAAGTGAATAATTTTGGTGTAAATTATGGAAACAGTATTAAAAGATGAATTGGTAAAAAAAATTTTGTCATTAGCTCCTATGGACAGAATTGAAATCGTGGATAAAGTAATGGATGGTTTTATCTCGAATGATGAATATAATTTTGATTCAGTTTGGGCAGAAGAATCAGAACGCCGAGTAGATGCAGTTCACGAAGGTACCATTCAAATGATACCTGCTAATGAAGTTTTTTCAAAAATTAATAATCTGAAATGAAATTTGCAGTTTCATTTTTAGAACCCGCAGAGAAAGAATTATTTGATGCCGTTGAATATTACAATGAGCAACAATCAGGTTTAGGTTTTGAATTTGCTTTAGAAGTTCAAAAATCAATAAAGAAGATTATTAATTATCCTAATGCTTGGAGTAAATTTTCATCAAGAACCAGAAAATGTCATTGCAATCACTTTCCATATAGTATAATTTACTTCCTGAAAGAATCCGAAATAATAATTGTAGCAATAATGCATTCAAAAAGAAAACCAAATTATTGGAAAAAGCGAATTGAGAATTAATCAATTTACAATGGGAATTCAATTGACAATCGACTTCCTAATCTTTTTATAGGGGTTTAGAGTTTGTTTAAGTGAGTTCATCAAGCAATTTATATTTCCGTAGAGACGGATCATGTTGTGTCTCTACTAAAATGTAAGGAACACGCATGCGTGTTCCCTACAAAAAAATCATTCAAAATTCAAAATTTACTTTATAAATTTGAAAAACTTTATGAACTTTATGAACTAATCCGCTTGTTCTTCTTTTTCGCTGATTACTATATTGTCCCAATCAATTTTTCTTGAGAAATACATTACTAATCCGAGAACGATGAAGATGCCTATGCTTCCGATGAGCAGCGACAAATCTTGCAATTGAATGATTATGAAAATAAATGAATAAAGAATGAACAGTATTCCGCTAATCAGGAATGTCAGTTTCGTAGATTTCAATATTGCTTTAATGTATCCTGCAATGAGCAGTAGAGTCGCTATTGCGGAAATTATATAGGCGGAATTGAAATTCAGTTGCTCCGAGATTGAAATCAGTAAAATGAAAAAGATTACCAAAGCAATCCCGACCAAAATATACTGCACAGGATGTATGAAATAACGGTTCAGTACTTCGATGAAGAAGAATACCATAAAGGTAAAACCGATAAATAAAATTGCATAACGGATTGCTCTGTAAGATTTCTGATAATTATCCACCGGCAAGAGTAAGTTAATTCCAAAAGCGGATTCATTCAAAGAAAATTTACTGCCTGTCCACGCCTGAGGATAGTTCCTGTTTAAATTGAGTATATTCCAGTTTGCAGAGAAGCCATGATTCGTAATATTTCTCGAATCGGGCAAGAAAGCACCATCGAAACTGGGATTTTTCCATGGAGAGCTTACAGTAACATCAGTAACTTTGCCGACAGGAGTAAAGTAAAGCAACTGACTACCTTTCAAATCCAGCGAAAAGGAGAAATTATAGTCGGTACTATCCATCAAATTGACGCTAATCGGCGAGTTAATACCATTTTGAACAACATCGTTTGTTGTCACCCCCGGATTGAAATTGTAATATTCGCCATTCCAGCGCAATCTAATCTGCTTTTCGATTCCTCTCAAATCAGAAATCCCAATCACTAATCGAGCATTATCGAATTGAATATTTTCCGGCTGAATATCGAATTGGCTCAAATTAAGTTTAGAGAATTTTCCTGAGATTTTGATTTTAGTATTATAAACCACAATTTCGTAAATTCCCCTTTTCCTCAATTCCGGCATTACACCGCTCTGAATATTCAGTTCATTGGGTAAAATATGGATGTAGTCCTGAAACCATTCTACTTTCTGAGTAGTATCGTTAGAGGCAGTCTTCTTCACGTAATAACTATAAGGGATTGAAATCATCGGACCGGCAAGAGTCTGTTCCTTGCCCCATTTAGAACTTACTTCGTTAATTGCTTCAGTTTGTTTGTGTTCACGTTCGGAGATAATTTCCTGAATCATAATCGTTGGCACAAGAAGGAAGAGTCCGATAACGAAGATGATAATAATTTTAAAAACAATCTTGTTTTTAAAGGACTTAGCTTTTTTTGGTCCCTGATAAGGCGGATAACCCATATTTCCTCACAAATTAATTTACAAAATTAGTAAAATAGATATTTTACTATACTTTTTTATTGATTATTTATGTAAAGAAATTAATAGAGCTCCGGATAAGTGAAAGAAATAATCTTTTCAATTAAATTTCATGAATAAATTTTCAATTTCGATCTTAAGTTTTGGCAAATAATTCATTACTATTGCCCAAATTACATCATCCGAAACTTTATCATAACCATGAGAAATATGATTCCTTGTATCAATAATTTTTCTTGCATTACTAATTATAAAAGTAGAATCCTTTTTCAAGATACGATTGACTGATTCTCCAATAATTTCAAGATTTCTTTCTATTGCACGTTTTGTCTTTATATCTCTTTTAAAATCTTCGAAAAGCTTAGGTTGGTCAAGAAAATAATTTTCAATTTCTTTTATTGAGTTTTTAATGTCATACAACCAAGTTATGATTTGCTCATCCATATATTAATTGTTTTGATTGTTCAATATTTTTCATAAGATAAGGATTTGTCAAAGCTTTACTTTCCAATAAATCTACATTTCTTTGGAAAAGTTCTTGCAGGGAATATTTAAAATCAAAATAATTATCAGCATAATCATTCAAATCGACACTATCAAAATCAACCAAAAAGTCAATATCACTATTTTGGTTGAATTTGTTTGTTAAAATGGAACCAAAAACGTATAACCTCAATACATGGTACTGAATGCAAAGTTTTTGAATTTGATTTAAATATGATTTTAAAGATTCCATTTAAATTTGAATTGTTAAAATTACTAAATAAATATACGAAAATGTTTTATAATTATTAATACTATACTTTCATTCATTTCTATTTGTTTAAATCAATCCAAAGCCGGAGAGCATCAATTTTTTCCTGATTGTTTTCAATCCATTTCTGAACTTCAGGACTATTTAGCGATTGGGAAATGTAGTAACAAAAAGGCTCTAGGTTATTTGTTGTCAGAATATCAGCAAATTTATTAACGAAATTCTCCCACCAAAAACCGTCACTATTTTGTGACGAATTCTTTACAATTTGAAAAAACTCTTTTGTCATTTCCATAAAGAATTCTAAAGTTTTTGCCTCTTTATCTTTATATTCAATTGTCTTATTATAAAACGTCATGTGTAAGAGTGCTTCTGCAGATGAAAATTCACGTTCATTCATATTAATAAACAAATGTGCATGCGTGTTGCTATTGCCAAAATATTTTACATCACCTTCGTAAGTAAATAAACTTAAAAGCAATTTTAAATAGATTTGAGCTGCAGGAGAATCTGGTTCTAACATAAGAAAATAATAAATTGAAAACATTGCTTTAATTCTTGCTTTTTTCCTTAGCATCAAGTCGTTTAATATTAAGTAAGGTTCCGGAAAAGCAGAATTTTCTTTAATAGAGGAAATAATTGCTGTTTCACCCTTTTCAAAGTCTTCAAGCTTTATTGCTTGAACTGCAAGTTTGTAATATAAATCA
The DNA here is from genome assembly GCA_001804565.1 of Ignavibacteria bacterium GWF2_33_9. Classification (GTDB taxonomy): domain Bacteria; phylum Bacteroidota; class Ignavibacteria; order Kapaibacteriales; family UBA2268; genus GWF2-33-9. The sequence continues at coordinate 28,094 of MHAC01000011.1, forward strand.
AAATTATGAGGAAATAGTTGGATGGCTTCTTCATAAACATTGACAGCTTCGAGTGGTAGATTCCTCTTTTCAAGGACACTTCCTAAAACAAGATAGGCTCCCATTTTAATCCTGTCTTCAGTTGCTTCGACTAGTGCAATTGTTGCATATTTTGTAGCATAATCATATAGTTCCAAAGACAAACAGGTGACAGCCATTTCCAAATTTGCAAGTGCAGAATTCTCGTCTATCTTTAAGGCTTCTTCGTATTTTTTGATTGCTTCATTATATTTACCTTGTTCATGAAGTTCAACACCTTGGCGTACGAGTTCTTCAATAGAATAAGTTTGAGCAGAAAGGATTGTGGTGAAAATTTCAAATAAAATTATAATCTTAAAAAAATTCATTATTTTCAAGCATTTTTGGAATAAAGCCCTTAATCATAAAAGCAAATTAAATAAAATTACAATTTCAATTGACAAATTTCATAAAAAAAAGGCGGGGTAATCCCGCCTTTCTTAACTTAAGGAACACGCATACATGTTCCCAACAAATTACTTTTTAACTTTTAACTTTTGAACTTGATAAACTTATTATCAGGTACCTTCTTTGAATGTTGCACACAAATAATCTCTGTTAAGTTTTGCAATAAAGTTTACAGAAACATTCTTCGGACAAGATGCTTCGCATTCATAGTAATTAGAGCATCCTCCAAATCCTTCAGATTCCATTTGTCTTACCATTGCTCTAGCTCTTGCTGCTTTTTCCGGTTGACCTTGCGGCAGCAAATTCAGCTGGCTTGCTTTTGCGGAAACGAAAAGCATTGCCGAACCATTAGGGCAAGCAGCAGCACAAGCACCACAGCCAATGCAGGATGCGGCATCCATTGCCAAATCAGCTACGTTTTTGGAAATTGGGAGTGCATTTGCATCTTGGGCTGAACCAATATTTTGCGAGATAAATCCACCTGCCTGCATAATTCTGTCATAAGCAGAACGGTCCACTGCTAAATCACGAATGATAGGGAACCCTTTTGCACGGAATGGTTCGATTGTGATTTTATCGCCGTCATTGAATTTGCGCATGTGCAGCTGACAAACAGTTGTGCCATGCTCTTTTCCGTGAGGGCGTCCGTCCACAACCATACCGCATGTCCCGCAAATACCTTCACGGCAGTCATGTTCGAACACAACAGGTTCTTCACCTTTATGGATTAAGTCTTCATTAAGTATGTCCATCATTTCCAAGAATGACATATCTTCATCAACTTCATTCAATTTATAATTTTTAATTGCACCTTTGGAATCTTTATTTTCCTGGCGCCAGATGTTTAATTGTAATTTCATTATTTGTAACTCCTCACGCCTAATTGAACAAATTCATAATTAAGGTCTTCTTTGTGCATTTCAGGTTTTTCGCCAACACCTTTAAATTCCCAAGCCGCAACGTATGAGTAATCTGCATCATTACGTTCAGCTTCGCCTTCTGCTGTCTGGTGTTCTTCACGGAAGTGAGCGCCGCATGATTCATCTCTTTCCAAAGCATCCGTTGCGATTAATTCGGCAAATTCCATAAAGTCAGCAACTCTCGAAGCTTTTTCGATTACAGGGTTCATATAGGAATCGTTTCCAACTAATTTCAGGTCACTCCAAAATTCATTACGCAATTCCTGAATCATACCGATTGATTTTTCCAAACCAGCCTTATTGCGAGCCATACCAACATGTTCCCACATTATCTTACCAAGCTTTCGGTGTAACTGCATTGGAGTTTGCTTACCATTTATGCTCATGAGTTTGGAAATTTTTTCCTTAGCATCATTTTCTGTTTTCACAAATTCTTCATGATTAGTATTAACTTCTGCAGGTTTTCCTTTTCCAAAATAAGAATTAATTGTGTATGGAATAACGAAATAACCATCAGCTAAACCTTGCATTAGAGCACTTGCTCCCAATCTGTTTGCACCGTGATCGGAGAAGTTAGCTTCGCCAAGAACAAAAAGACCTTCAATATTACTCATCAAATTATAATCAACCCACAAACCACCCATTGTGTAATGTACTGCGGGATAAATCATCATTGGATTATGGTAAGGGTCAACTCCTGTAATGCGTTCGTACATTTCGAATAAATTGCCGTATCTGTCTTCGATTACGTTTTGTCCCAATCGGTTAATTGCATCGGAAAAGTCCAGATATACTGCCTGTCCTGTTGCATTCACGCCACGACCTTCGTCGCAGGCTCTTTTTGCAGCACGAGAAGAAATATCTCTAGGTGATAAATTACCGAATGAAGGATACATTCTTTCCAGATAATAATCACGTTCATCTTCAGGGATTTGAACAGGTTTTCTCTTATCGCCCACAGCTTTCGGCACCCAGATACGTCCGTCATTACGCAAAGATTCACTCATTAATGTTAGTTTGGACTGATGTTCACCGCTTGCAGGAATACAAGTCGGGTGAATCTGAGTGAAACAAGGATTTGCGAATGCTGCTCCTTTTTTGTAAGCACGGTAGGCAGCTGTAACATTACAGTGTTGTGCATTTGTAGAAAGGAAGTAGGTATTACCATAGCCACCTGTTGCAAGAATTACTGCATCACCATAATGCGATTCAATCTTGCCGGTCTGCAAATCACGAACTACGATACCAACTGCCCTGCCTTCTACTGTCACAACGTCCATCATTTCCTTGCGATTGTGCATAATTACTGCACCTATACCGATTTGGCGGCTGAGTGAAGAATATACACCAAGTAATAACTGTTGTCCTGTCTGACCACGAGCATAAAATGTACGGGAAACCAATGCACCGCCAAATGAACGATTAGAAAGTACTCCGCCGTATTCACGAGCGAATGGAACACCTGCTGCAGTTGCCTGGTCAATGATATTATTGCTTACTTCTGCCAAACGATACACATTACCTTCACGTGAACGGAAGTCGCCGCCTTTGATAGTATCATGGAAAAGTCTCCAAACACTATCGCCGTCATTAGGATAATTTTTTGCAGCATTAATTCCACCCTGAGCTGCAATTGAGTGAGCTCTGCGTGGTGAATCATGGTAAGTGAATGCTTCTACTCTATAACCTAATTCTGCAAGCGATGCAGCTGCTGCACCACCCGCCAATCCTGTTCCTACAACCAAAATTTTGAATTTCCTTTTATTCGCAGGATTAACAGGTTTTAAATCATTTTTATATTTTGACCATTTTTGTTCTAATGGTCCTGATGGAACTTTCGATTCTAATTTCATACATTACCTCCTATAAAACCAAGCAAAATTGCAAGAGGAACAATCAGGAATACGATTGCCGTTATTGTCCCATACCAATTGGAAAAAGTTCTGATAAACGGACTAAACCTTGGACCAGCCATACCCAAGGTTTGGAAAAAGCTCTGTAATGCATGAGAAAGGTGGAATCCCAGTAAAATCATACCCAGAATATACAATCCCGATACATAAGGATTTCTGAATCCGAGTATTACCATTTTGTATACATCATGACGCTCGTAAACTACTTTGTTTAGCACACTTCCTCTGTGTTCTTCCGGGTTTGCTATGTGTGCATTCATTCCCATTCCTACAGAATAAGCATTTTTAGTGTATATTTCTTCCTGATTGTAATTTTCAGGTTGAATAGATCCAACAGTAAAATGTAATATGTGATACCCCAAAAATGCAGCTATCATAATTCCTGTCCAAATCATTGTACGGGAATTTAATTTTGCTTTAACATAACTTGTAACAACGTATTTATCCGGACGGGCACCGTTATTATATAACTTCAGATAAATTGAAGTTATTATGTGCAGAAGCAATGCAATAATAAGAACAATCCTTATTATCCACAAAATTTCTCCTAATCCTTGCAGAAAAGCAGCATAAGCGTTCAATGCTTCCTTCCCGATAAATATCTGCAAGTTTCCTATTGCATGGCCTGTTACAAAAAGGAGAATTATTATCCCTGTTACTGCCATAACAAACTTGCTTACTACTAAATGGTTTAAGTATTTGAACATAATTTGTTTTGTTTAATTTGACAAATTGAATTTATTTTAGTCTAATTTATATGTTTTGCAATATTAGAAATTTAAGAAAATATAAATTACAAAAATTTAAGCAAATTTATTATATATATGCTCAATAAATTGTTTAGGAGAGGCTAAACAATGAATTTCCTGTTAATTTAATTAGATAGTTTTTTAAGGGTATCTGAAAAATAAGGAAAAGAAACTCAAAAAAGATTTTCTACTTTCTTTTAGCTCTTAAGGCATTTGCCGCTGCAGTAAAAGTGAAATCATGGAAGGGATCAGCACCGGATTCAGATAATTTCTGTTCAGCAAGAAAACCAATCATTGCTGCATTATCCATTGAAAGTTGAATTGAAGGGAATACTGCATGCATACCACGTTTAGCGGCTTTTTCTGTCATATCTTTTTTCAACTGAGAATTTGCTGATACTCCACCAGCAACGATGATATTTTTTACTTTATATTCCTTTGCTGCAGAAATTGTTTTGAATGTTAGGACGTCCACAATAGCTGCCTGAACAGATGCTGCGAGGTCTTTCTTATTACCTTCGGTAATCTCGCCGGGAAAATTCTTATGTAAAAAAGTGCGGAATGAAGTTTTAAGACCACTGAAACTGAAATCTAAATCACCTGAATTTATCATTGAACGTGGGAAATTATACGCTGCAGGATTTCCTTCTTTAGCAAGGCGGTCAATGATTGGTCCGCCCGGGTAACCTAGCCCGAGCATTTTGGAAATCTTATCGAATGCTTCGCCTGCAGCATCGTCACGTGTGAGTCCGATTATGTCATATTTATTATATGAATGCACATAGAAAAGTACAGTATGACCTCCACTCACAACAAGGCATATTGCCGGAAATGATAAATCGGGTTCTTGCAAATATCCTGAATAAAGATGTCCTTCGATGTGATTCACCGGAACTATAGGCAAATTATGCTTCAGAGCAAGACCTTTGGCAAAGTTTGTTCCAACAATGAGCGAACCCATTAAGCCGGGTTGATTAGTAACTGCAATTGCTTCAATATCTTCAATCTGTGTGCCGGCTTCATTTAATGCCTGATGATAAATCGAACTGATTGTCTGCACGTGTGCACGTGATGCAAGCTCCGGAATTACGCCGCCATACTTTGAATGGAAGTACTGTGAGGATATTACATTACTTAATATTTTGCCGTTACGCAAAATCGCAATAGAAGTTTCATCGCAGGATGATTCAATAGCTAATATCAGCATAATTCCCGTATAATAAGGTTATAAGTTAGTATAGACGAAAAAACAGAATTTGTAGTAAATCAAAAACAAATTATTATTTACAATAATTTACGGAAAAGGATTATAAAAAGATTTTCTCTGATTTTCTATCCTTCCATACGACTTTTGGCTTCAATACTCCAAAGTAATTCATTGATGAATCTTTTAGTTTTCTTGTCTGTTGCAGGTGCATCGTTCGGAACTCCATTTTCATCGAAATGCTCATGAATTCTAGGAGAGTGAAATCTCGTTGGAACGGTCCAAAAACCCATCTTCCATAATGTGAACTGCAAAGAAATCAAAGCTTGTGTTCCTCCAAAGTCCCCATCAGATACTGTTGCTATAACTACGGGTTTCCTTGTTATTTCAGAAGTAAATAAGTCTATTGCATTTTTTAGTGCTGCCGGATAAGTGCCATTATATTCTGGAGTTACGATTATCGCACCATCAGCATTTTTTAATTTTGTTGTAAAATCAATAACTTCGTCTGATGGAGATTTAAGATTTTTAAAACGTTCTTCGAAGATTGGGAAATTATATTGCTTTAAATCCAGCAATTCTGTTTCTGCTAAATTATTATTTTCTAGATATTTCTGAAAATATAATGCCAACCGGTGGCTTTTTCTTTCTTCTCTTATACTGGAAGATATAATTGCAATTTTAAACATAGTGGTTTTCTTTTTTAATTATAAATTATTAATTTGTCAAATGATTAGTATATAGAAGAAAAAACAAAATAAAAATTTTATAATTAATTATAATGAATCCTATTAAAATAAAAAGGAGATACTTAGCAGTATCTCCTTTAGAATCAATTTATTTGTTATGTTAAAATTTATAATTCAATGTGAAAAATGGGATTGAAGTTCCGTACTGCTTGTTAGTCTTTCCTGCAAAAAATCCTTCGGGATGAATTCCCCAATTTAAATTGGAAGTAGTTTTAGTACGTATCTTCGCCTGACTTTTTAAACTATTATAGGTAATTAAAAATCCTATCACTGCTCCGCCGGTTATTAATGTAGAATATACTTCCTCATTTTCGGAATTTGTTAATAATGCAATACCGCCGCCCATTACTCCGCCTCCTAATGAACCTAAACCAATATAAGTTGCAGTACTGTTCGAAAAGTCATATCCTTTAATAGCTTCCCATCCTAAATAATGTCCGCCGATTGTAGAAGCAAGCATTATTGCAGTTCCGGTTCTTATATCGTTGGGTTCAATGTAAGTTAGTAAAGTACCACCTGCCATTAATCCTAAAATTCCTGCATTGGACATTACAGTGGGATCTCCAGGTGCAAGATTTTGCATATTAGCTAATGAATTACCCATAATTGCTCCCCCGATCGAGCCAAGTAACAGCGGGATATCGTAGGATACTTCCTCCTCTCCGAATTCATCGCCATAAAGCATCATGGAAGCTCCAACACCGTATCCGGCTCCCCAGAAAGCATTTGCCACAATCGAATTTGCTCTGCCTTCACTTACTTTATTATTTTTTGCATAAAAATATCCTGCGGTTAGTTCACCCAAACTCGCAACAGTCATCAATAAATTCAAGGCTTTATAATTTGGCTCAGTATATGTATATCCCCATTCATCTGTTGTTGTTTTCGGGTCGACAAATAAATCATACAAAATTGCCCCGTGTCCTAAACCTATCACTCCGCTACCGATGCTCAACTGTGCCATTCCTTTTGTAACTTCAGATTCTTTTGTTGCATAATAAGGTATGAAAAAGCCCAGACCTGCTGTCAGCATATAAGTTCCGGCTGCAGCACTTCCATCGAGGTTCATTATATAAGGTATTGCCCAGCCATAATAACCGAGTGATAATACTGTTGTCCCGATTAAGAAATTTGCTCTGCCGCTTTGGTCAAGTCCTAATGCTGGCATTTCTGTTGTAATTAGCGATTGTATTTTAACTCTTAAATCATCAAGTTCTGATTGGGATAAATTCTTACGGATTCTTATTTCATCTTCATTTTCTATATAAGTGATTTCTAAAACATAGGAATTGTCAGATTTTTGGTAAAGTCGTGCTTCTTTGAAATTATTATATTCAGGGAATAAATTCAATTTTGTTTCCATTTCGGAATCAATAACCTTTATATTATTTTCAGGTATGAACTGAATTTGCTTTTCCTGTGCATGCCCTACCATAGCGATAAAGAAAAGAAATAAGCTAAAGATAACAAATTGATTTTTCATATATCCTCAATTATTTGATTGTTAGATAATTTTTAATACGTAAAAACAGTTTCCATGTTGCATCCACATCACGAAGGCAATAATCAGCTATTGTTTTGTACTTACCCTCACGGAAAAAGACTGACACCAGCGAACCATCTATACCTTCGCTTTTTGGGGAAACAAGCCCGAATGCACGTGTATAAAAGTCAAAATTATATCTTTTGGTTGCACCATATCCTGATGGCGAGTAAAATGTTAATTCATCGATTAAATCTATATGCTGAGGATAGTTAAATTTAGTTCCTTCCATAAGATTTCTTGTCGGCTTCACCTTTAGTAATGCTGAACGAATCATTAGGAATGGGGCATCGAAATTCCTCCCGTTAAAGGACATAAGTACGCAGCCTTTATATTTATCTACTGTTTTCCAAAATGTTTCCAAAAGCCTTTTTTCGGAGGTTTCATAAAATGTCTTATCATCTTGGATTGTTATAATCGGTTCATCATCGTCTGTCAAGTCCGGATTCAGCATTAGTGCTACATTTTTGGTTACTGATTCAATTGATTCCCGATTTTTATCATACAATATATCCTGAGATATTGAATAATCCATAAGTGAGTCGGATGTCTTCGAAATATTATTTTCATTTTTTTCAGGATTTGTATCATCATAATTCTCTGCATCAATATACTCTTCCTTACTATCACGGACTGCATAGATTTCTTCATTTAGCAATTCGTATAGTTTTTCTTCCTCCTTCTCGAGTTGGCTGAATGGTACAATCTTCATCCCAATTGTTGCAACTTGTGCCGTAAGGGGAGTGAGCCCCATTTCTGCTTTTTTTCTTTCGATTTCTTCTTCAGTAACAGCACCACGCACAAGATACTCCTGCTGCGATGCTGAAAAAGATTCATAAGGAATCACTGCTGTTTCTATATCGAATACTAAGTATACTTTTTCAGACATTAATCTTATATATTTATTAATTTCAATTTTATCATCATTTTTTTTTACTACCTTATAATTACAAACGATTTTATTTGCGAAACTCCATTATTGGATAGTCTAAGGAAATAACTTCCGGGTGCATATTTCTCAGTTGTTAAGTTCAATTTATAATTACCTTTATCATATTTTCCAATCAGAATATTTTCTACTAAATTAGATTTTAAGTCGAATAAATCAATTGAAATATCGGAATTATTCTTTCCTATATTGAATTCTGCAGCAAGATAAGTGGATGAAGGATTTGGACCTATTATTGAAAGATTATCTCCACTGGAAAGACCATCAAGTTCATCAACGGATACATGTTCATTATGTATTTTGTTTATTTGGTTAATCTTAACTCCCGGATAAGACACCCAATCGGTTTTGCCCGGCCATCTCACTTTTACGTCTTCTATTGCAGAAGCAGTGCCTAGCCCAAAGTGCAAACGAGTAGGTTTTTGCATTTTCTTGCCACGTCCGGCATTCACTTCTTGAGTGTATATTTTTCCGCTTACGTAAATTTTCACTCTTGCACCAATTGCAAAATAATTACCATTGCCGTCGGTCAAGTCAATTTCCACCCAACTATTATTTGTGGTATATGTATTTTTATATAATTTTAATTTACCATTGTCAGAAGAAACCAAATCCAAATGACCATCATTATTATAGTCTGCCCAACAAGCATCATTGTCGGCGGTAATTCTGCTTAAACCCCATTCAAAACTTACATTGATGAATGTATGGTCTGCATTATGCTTTAATAAACTTTCATAATGACATTCATTTTGAACAGAAATTAGCAAATCGATTAAGCCGTCATTGTCTATATCGCCAAAGGCACCACCTGAATGGGAATCATCATATTCTATTCCCAAATTTGATTTGTATTCTGTTGTATTCCAAGTGTTTAGGAAACTTCCATTATTTGTGCGGTATAGAGTTGTTCCCTGATAACCCCTTGGAATCAATTGTGGATATGTTGCCTGCGAAATTAACAAATCCATATCATTATCATTGTCGAAATCGTACCAATCAGTACCTGTACCGCTATTTGCATAATATTTGCTGTCGAACTGGAAAATGTCTATTGATTTATCTGTTGCTACATTCACAAAAGTCAGATTCCCTCGATTTTCCCATAATTCATCCGGTTCCTGAAAGTAATTCGTAACGAATAAATCTTGGTCACCGTCATTATCGTAATCCACGAATGAACATGCAACCGACCTCCTTGATGGATTGGTTACACATGCTCCGTTTTTTACAGTAAATGTATTATCTTTATTATTTATAAATAAATAATTCGCATAAGGATTGTTTGATGCATTGTACGATTGAGCAACAAATAAATCCGGGTAAGAATCATTATTCACATCTGCAATAGAGATTCCCGAAATTTGCATGAAGGCAGGCATATTTAATTCATTTGCAGTGAAGTTGCCAAAACCATCATTTATGAAAATTTTACACTTTTCCGGGTAACCGTTCAGAAACAGAATATCTAAATCCATATCATTATCAATATCAATAAAAGCGTTTGCCTGAGGAGTGCCGGTAATTCCTGCAGTTGTCGTGGCATCTTTGAATTCTGTGCCGGGCATGTAACGATATAATTTGCCTGTTGCAAGCAAATCTAAATTATTGTCCTGGTCATAATCTCCCCATGCAACTGTTTCATTCGTAAGCGATGGCAAAAGTCCGGTTGACAAAGTTCTGTCCGACAAATAACCATATTTTGTTCCGGAATATTCAACTGTTAAAGTAGATAAATATGTGTAACCGGCAACACGCCACATTTCGTTAATCGAAGCCGCTTGATCGTCTGCCAGCACCTGGAAGCCGTAATTTCCTGTATTTTCGGAAGTACATGATGGTTGCAATTCGGTAGTTGCTGTCAGTAAGAATGTTTTATCAGGATTATCAATCTTTACACCGATAAATACTTGTTCTCCAATGTATTCAATGGGTGTTTGCAGCGGCAAAGTGATTGTTGCTGGCTGAGTTGAACCGGCATACTGAAATTGCGAAAAAGCCAGAACATCTTTGCCTGTGTACATAAAATACTGCGGCAATGCATTCCTTCCTTCATTCCCTATCAGAACAATTGTAACAGCAGATGGTTCTCCAAAAAGTGTGATGGTCATTTCTTTGATTTTGCAAGGTTGGTCTAACTCGTATCTTTGGAATTGCCAAGTATATAGGAAGCCTTCTCTTGTAAAATAAGTAGGTTGGTCTGCCTCTGTCCAATATTTCAGAACTACATCTTCTGCAAATAATTGAGCGCCGCTTATTAAAATTAATAATAGTATATATATCTTTTTCATATTTACTCCAATTTAATTATCAAATTTAACAAAAAATATGTTACAATTTTTAATTTTTTAATAAATATTTCTATAAATGAAATCAAAAGTTGCTTGTACTGGTTCTGAATTCTGTGAATTTAATTATGTTGTCATTATCACAAATATTATGACTAATATACTTATTTTCATGTCTTTTCTTCCTTACTTTTCAATAATTAATTTAAAAGTTTGGGTTAGTGATGTGGAGGAAATGACTATGTAGTATACTCCTGTACTAATTTCTTCAATATTTGCTTCAATATTTTGTTTACCCGATTCTAATAATCCTGAGAATATGTTATTAATTTTCTTACCTTCTAGATTTAATAAGTCAATTTTTATAAAATTTTGTCTTGGAAGAATAAATTGAATATTTACTAATTGGTTGGTTGGATTTGGAAAAATAGTATTAATTATCTCAAGATTTGGCTGAACACTTGTTAAAGGATTATTATATAATATCAACAGTTGTGCAATACTTGTCACTATATACTGATTATTTAAAGAATATGCAACATTTTGGTGTGTGCCATTTATGAAGTCATAAACTATTTTTCCAGTCTCAATATCCCAAATCTTACATGCACCTGCTAATTCGTAAGCAACAGCGAGATATTTCCCATCCGGAGAAAAAGCAATACTGGTTATTCCACTTGGAGAACCGGGAATTGACTGTACTATTTGCTTTGTCTCAATGTCCATAACTTGAACTGCAAATCCGCTCAATCCGGTTTTAAATGCAATATACTTACCATTATCACTAATTGCTAATTCTCCATATCCTGCATTGTATGTGTAATCAATTGTATAAGTTTGTATATTAAGAAATCTCAACTTACCATCAGTTGAAGTATAAATAATTGAATTTATTAATGGTGTATATACCATTTTAAAAAGTTCATAATATGATCCTTGTTGGTCAGGAGAAACAATGTCATTAATTTTTTTGATTAATTCTCCGGTTTGAAAATCCCAAATTGAAATTGATTTTCTTCCTCCAATAGCAATCATATTTGCATTATTTATGAATGCTAAGCTGTTTGTAGGAGTTACAATCATTTTATAATCTTGCCAGTTATCGCAGTCAATTATTTTAACTCCACCTTGATCTGCTCCACCTCCGAATGCTAAGTATTTTCCATATTCTGTAAATTCAACTGCAAGATTACTACTTGCACATGAAAATCTTCTTAGTTCTACTCCTGTGGGCACATCCCAAATTGAAAGGTAAGCTGAACTATTTCCTGTAGCTATAAGTTGCGAATTTGGATGAAAAGCAATCTGTTTGATTGAAGATTGTGTCATCCTTGTCCAAACAGTATCGTATTGAGCCATTGTGTTTTGCCCTTGGCAGAGCAAACAAAACAAGAAGAAAGCGAGCCAGAGTACGTTGTGCGAAAAATAATACTTTTTCATAATTTACCTCACTACCACAAATTTCATCGGTTTCTCATTCCCAATCCTCACAAAATAC
>MHAC01000012.1 GCA_001804565.1 Ignavibacteria bacterium GWF2_33_9
CCTTATAAAACTTTTTTTAACGTCCAACTTTTTGGGGTCAGATCACATGCTACGTCTCACCACAACTAAAATAAGTTAATTAGGTTGGTTCCCGCTGCTTAATTTTTTTCTACTAAGGTTTTCATGAATAAAATAAGGTTTGTTAATTGTATTTTCCTTAATTTGCAAAATGGAAAAAATTCAACAAGATAAAAAACAACAAATTGAATCCGTTAGAGATTTTATTTATTTATCTTATGCTAATCTAGCTATGGCTCATTCAGCTGTTAATCAAAAACAAACTAAATATAGTCAAATTAATTATATGATTAGAGCACGTTTATTCAAAGGTCTTAAAGAAGGCAGGATGAATATGCGAACAATCTTCGATGATGAAAAAATTAAATTAACTCTCGGAAAAAAGTGTAATTACTGTGGTTCAACATCGAACTTATCATTGGATCATATTTTTCCACAAAAATATGGTGGCAAAGATGATGCAGAAAATTTGATCTTTGCATGTAAATCATGTAATAGTTCTAAGGGAAAAAAGGATTTAATGGAATGGATGAATTATCGTGGTTCTTTTTTGCCACTTATGATTATTAGAAGATATTTAAAATTGACTTATAATTATTGTTTTGAAAATGGGTATTTAGATAAAAAAAATGAAGAATTAAGTGAATTAGAATTACCCTTTAAAATTGATTTATTGCCAATAAAGTTTCCGAATCCTGACGAATTGATATTAAATATAGATTAACCCCATATGACCCTTTACGAAAAATTAAAAAAAGCTACCAGCGAAGAAGATGTGAAGGATATTTACATCAAGGCGCTCGGACTGAAGGAATACCAGAAGAATCTGATTGATATTCAGACTAAAGAAATTTGGTTCGAGGCGAAGGATTCCGGCAAGCACTCCACTTATGCTATGTTTACGCAATTGATGCATTATGTTCAGCATGCTTTGGACAAAGGTGAATATGTTCCGCCTTTTCTTTGCGTGATTGATACTCAGAAAGCGGCAATTATGAAAAGTGCGGATGTTTTGCCTTTCCTTGCCAAAAAGACTATTAAATGGGGCAGGTCTGCCAGCAGTTATACTCAGGAGGCACTGGACGCTATTTCTGCTCATATCGGTACTCACTTTGTTTCCTTCAAAATCGAAACTCACGAAGAAGAGTTCATCAGCACGATTAAAAATGCTATCAAAAATGGTGATATTATCCGCACTCAAATTACTCCCGACAATCTCAAGCAGGTTTTCGATAAATGGGTTCTTATGATTGGACGGGAAATCCGTGGTGTTGCGGAAGAAGATTATGCTCTGCTCTTTTTTGCCGATATTATGCACGATGGTACGGTTTCTACCCACGATGACTTGACTGCTCAATTACTGCATAAGAATATGGCTCCGGTATTTATGCTGGGCGGTAAGCTTTATGAACTCGGCAATAAGGAGGGCTACAGGCAGTTTTGGGCGATTTACCATAAGCCGCCGAAAGCGGAATACCGGAACTATTTGCTCGAAAGGCGGGATAGCTTGATTCCGCTGGACGAACGCAGTTTTAAAGGTGCTTTCTATACTCCTTTGGCTGTCGTGGATAAAGCTTATGATAAGCTGACCGAAACGCTTGGCGATAATTGGCAAAGGGAATATATCGTTTGGGATATGTGCTGTGGTGTGGGCAATTTGGAGGTGAAGCACAGCAATCCACGCAATATTTATATGAGTACGCTGGACCAGGCAGACGTGGACGTGATGAAAGCCACTAAAACCTGTGTGGCGGCAACTCGATTCCAATACGATTACCTGAATGACGATATAACTGACGACGGCAAAATAGATTACACACTTACCGAAAAAATTCCCCAAAGTTTACGTAAAGCAATTACAGACGGCAAGAAGATTTTAGTTTTGATTAATCCTCCTTATGCAGAAAGTGGAGATACTTTGGGTAATGAAGCAAAGTCTAATGTTGCAACAACCTCCATTGCCAAAAGTATGAAAGATTATGGTTATGCCACTCGTGAATTATTCGTTCAATTTGTAGTTCGAATTGCACAAGAAATTCCTTCGGCAACATTGGCAATGTTTAGTACATTGAAATACGTTAATTCATCTAACTTTGAAAAATTCCGAGAACTGTGGAATGCCAAATATTTAGGTGGGTTTGTGGTTCATAGTAAAGCATTTGATGGACTAAATGGCAATTTCCCTATAGGATTTTTAGTTTGGTCAACCGAGATAAAGTCTAAGTTAAAAAATGACATTATTGAAATAACAGTTGATGTTTTAGATAAGGTTGCAAATCCAATAGGTGAAAAAAAATTCTTCAATATACCAAAAGGAGACTTGTTAAGTAATTGGATTAATAGACCAAGAGCAAATAATGTCGATGTAATTCCTTTAAAAAATGCTGTTACTCCTGCTACAGCAAGTAAAGATTTAAGAGGCACAAAATGGGCTGACAATTGTATTGGTTGCTTAGTCATTAAAGGACCAGATGTTCAAAATGCAAACACACAAGCAATTTTATCTTCTGGTTATGGAAGTGCTGGTACTATTTTTGTAACAATGGGAAATCTATGGCAAATTTCAATTATTTTCTCAATACGTTTGTTAACAAAGCATACATGGTTAAATAACGGCGATCAATTTTTACAACCTGATAGATCGTTAACAGAGGAATTTAAGAACGACTGCCTGATGTGGATGCTTTTTAATGGTAAAAATTTGACAGCAAGTGCAAATGACCTGGAATGGAACGGGAAAAAGTGGAATATAGTAAATCATTTTATACCATTTACAGAAGAAGAAGTGAACTCACCCGACCGTTTCGAATCCGACTTTATGGTGCAATATATGGCTGATAAGACTTTTTCGGAAGTAGCCCAAGCAGTCTTAGCCGCCGGCAAAGAACTCTGGAAAGCATATTTCGCACATACAGACGTAAGAAGCGTAAGAGATGAATATAAGTTGAACCGAGCAGACGTTGGCTGGTATCAGGTACGGAAAGCCCTGCAAGCAAGAAATTCAAGCGGAGATTTCCCGCCCGTCAGCTTCAAACCATTCGAAGAAGCATACAAGAGCTTAACCGAAAAATTACAACCAATGGTCTATGAATTAGGATTTCTGAGGAAATAATTTGTGCATTCCCCCTCTTGAAAAGAGGGGGTTAGGGGGTGTTCTTAATACATCACATCTATTATTCACAAGTAAATAATATGTATAATTACAACAAATATCTCAAGGAAAAATCTCAGAGATTAAGAAGAAATCTCACTCATTCCGAAAAGATTTTTTGGAATGAAGTTCGTGCAAGAAGATTTGAAGGATTAAAATTTATCAGACAATTTCCTTTAGGACCATTTATCTTCGATTTTTACTGTCCAGAAAAAAGTTTATTAATAGAATTGGATGGGGAAACTCATTTGGAAGAAGAAGTAAGAGAAAATGACCTGAAAAAAGATAATTTTGCAAGAGTAAATGGTTTCATCTTACTAAGATTTAAAGATGAAGTAATAGAAGAAAGTGTTGGAAAGGTTCTTGAGAAGATAAAAGAGGTTGTTTTGTAAAGGCAGAACAACCTTTTCTAGTGGAGGAAAGCAGAACACCCATTTCTAGTGGAGGAAAGCAGAACACCCATTTCTAGTGGAGGAAAGCAGAACACCCATTTCTAGTGGAGGAAAGCAGAACACCCCCTAACCCCCTCTTTTCAAGAGGGGGAATAATACAACGGATTCCTGCATGCGCAGGAAGGACAATCCCAATCCACGAACCACAAATCCCGAGCACCGAAGCCAGTTTGCCTTTTTCCACGGATATCATCCGTGGCTACTATTATTGAACCACTTAGTGGTTCTCCTCTGTTACATTTAAAATCTAAAATTTCTTTATTGACTTTATAAACTTTATAAACTTTATAAACTTTCCAAACTTATTTCGTCTTTCCATTCTAATAAATAATTGAATAATATGTACCAAAATTTTGGTTTAGATAAAAATATATTTTCCGGGATTCTTTCCGAAGCATTGGCTAATGGAGGGGATTTCGCAGATATTTACTTTCAGCATTCTCTTTCAAATTCCATAAATATGGAAGAGGATATTATTAAAAGCACTTCCGAACATGTCACTCTCGGAGTGGGCATCAGAGTGATTGACGGCGACCAGACGGGTTATGCTTTCACTAATGATTTATCTCAGGAAAAACTACTGGAAACTGCTCGCTCAGCTTCATTTATCGCAAGGAATAAGAAAAATCTTCCAGCACTAAATTTGAATGAAACAAATGTCAGAAATGTACTTTATGACCTGAAAAATCCGCTAGTGAATACTGAAATTCCGGTTTTGATAGATTTGGTGAAAAAAGGATATTTTGCAGCAAAAAATCATGATTCAAGAATCATCAAAGCTTCCGCAAGCCTCAATTCCAATTTGTCTTATATCACAATTGCAAATTCAGAAGGACTGCTTATTTCGGATGTTAGGCCGCAAATCAGACTAATGGTATCGGCAACTGCACTCGATGGCAGCAGCAAAACAACTGCAATGAGCAATGACGGCGGACGCTATGGTTTGAATTTCTTCACAACTATTTCCAAACCTGAAGATATTGGCAAAAAAGCTGCTGAAGAAGCAATTTTGCTGCTGACTGCAGTGACTCCTCCCAGTGGTGAAATGCCTGTTGTACTTGGAAATGAGGAATCGGGCGTTATGATACACGAAGCAATCGGTCATCCTTTGGAAGCTGATAGTATCCACAATAAAACTTCTGTGCTTTGGAATAAGTTTGGCGAAATGGTATCAAATCCTAATGTTACAATTTACGATAATGCAGCGATTCCTTATTATCGTGGTAGTTTGAACATTGATGATGAAGGATGGGAAACGGAAGATGTTTTGCTTGTAGAAAAAGGCAAATTAGTCGGCTTTATGAATGATTATCTTTCTGCAAAGCAATTGGGGCATAGCAGAAACGGACATGGCAGACGGCAATCATATCAGTCAATACCAATACCAAGAATGAATAATACTGTGCTGGCAAGGGGTGAACATGAACCTGCGGAAATTCTCACAACTGTTAATAAAGGGATTTATGCAAAATCTTTCCAAGGTGGTATGGTGAATGGTACAGGAAAATTCACTTTTACAGTAAATTTGGGTTATATGATTGAAAATGGCAAACTTGCAGAGCCAATCAAAAACGTAACCTTAATAGGGAATAATCTAGAAATTTTGCAAAGGATAGAAATGGTTGGAAATGATATGGGATTTTTCCTGGGAACATGCGGTAAGCAAGGGCAGAGTGTTGCAGTAACGGCAGGGACACCTACACTGAAAATTTCACATATGACTGTTGGAGGAAAAAATGGTAAATAATACTAAGAGTTTTCTCAATAAAATTGAAAATTTAATTCAATTCGCCCAAAAATCCGGTGCAACACAATCGCAGATTTATTTGTTGAATAATGATGATTTTAGTGTTGAAGTACGAAACGGCGAAATTCAGGAATTGAACAAATCCATTTCAGCAAATTTCGGTATTAAAATACTAGTTGACGATAAAGTTGCAACTGCTTCCACTTCAGATTTGCGTGATGAAACAATCGAAAGATTAATACTTAATGCAATCAAAAGAGCTCAGTACAGCGAGCCTGATGAATTTATGCGACTTGCCGATTTCATCACTAATGATTTCGATGCTGATTCTTTGGAGATATATGATCCGGAAATTGGGACAATTGATAATAATTACAAGATTGCACAAGCACTCAAACTGGAAAAAATTGCAATGTCAGATAACAGGATAAAAGTTTCGGACGGAGCAATGTACGGTACAACAGTTTCGGAAGTTTTTGCGGCAAATTCCAATGGTTTGCTGGGTTCATTCCGAAATACTTCCATCGGAGGAGGAGTACATTTACTTGCCGGAGAAGACGACCAGATGTTCGAAGAAGGATGGTGGGAAAATTCCATTTTTGCTTCGAAAATGAAGTCGGTAGAAGAAATTGCTGCTATTGCCGTTAATCGTGTTACTCGTCTGCTCGGAGCAAAGAAAATTGATTCTGGCACAATGCCTGTTGTGATGGAACCAAATGTAGCATCCTCACTTTTCGGCTTTTTTGCATCTTGTATTAGCGGTGGAGCAGTTTATATGCACCGTACTTTCCTTGCTGATAAATTGAATGAGAAAATTGCGGCTGACATACTCAATATATTAGATAACGGAAGATTAGTGGGTGGAACAGGCACTTTGCCATTCGATTCAGACGGAACTCCGACAAGGTTAAATTCAATTGTCAAAGATGGAGTTTTGCAGACATATCTGCTGGGAACTTATTCAGCCAGAAAACTGGGGATGAAATCCACAGGAAATGCCTCCGGACCGACCAATTTCATTATTTCCCCAACTGAAAAAACACAAGATGACCTAATAAAATCTATTAACAAAGGAATATTAATCACTTCAACCATTGGACAGGGAACCGATTCGACAACCGGGGATATTTCCAAGGGAGCCTTCGGAATGATGATAGAAAATGGTGAACTCTCCCATCCGGTTGCTGAAATCACATTTTCGGGTAACTTGGGTAATATTCTCAACAATATAGAAATGATAGCCGATAACCCGAACACTTCCAGAAGTGTGCAATCTCCTGCAATTAAAATTGGGGAGATTTCTATTTCGGGGAACTAAGAAAATAATGATTTTTTCATTTCTACCTCACAACCATAAATTTAAGATTATGGGCATAGTTGTCAATAGTGAGATTTAGGAAATAAATTCCTGAATTCAAGTTAGATAAATTGATTTCGAAATTGTT
>MHAC01000013.1:0-129 GCA_001804565.1 Ignavibacteria bacterium GWF2_33_9
CTACCTATTAATCCACCATTATAATCATTTGCCCCATTTGCTAATAATAATTTCACAACTTCATAATGTCCCATTGAGCTTGCCTTATACAATGGTGTAATTCCATTATTATCCTTCGCATTGACATCG
>MHAC01000013.1:220-7031 GCA_001804565.1 Ignavibacteria bacterium GWF2_33_9
CCATTATCACTTGCCTCACGCAATGGTGTATGTCCAAAATCATCCTTCGCATTGACATCGGCTCCTTTTGCTAATAATAATTTCACAATTTCAGTAAGTCCAACTAAGCTTGCATTACTCAATGGTGTATGTCCAAAATCATCCTTCGCATTGACATCGGCTCCTTGTTCAAGCAAACGCTTGACTTCCGATATATCATCTTCTAAAACAGCAAATAACATTTCGGTCTTATAATCAGCTTTTAAGATAGTTGGTATTAATAAACCAAAGAGGATCGCAAATTTTATAACTGCAGTTAGTTTGTAGGATTTAAACATTTTATAACTCGATTTTTGATTAATATTCAAATTTAAGAAATTATAATACAATAAAAAAACATTAAGCCAATTAATTATCAAATTGTGGCTAGCAGGAAGACTAAAATTTCATCATCCAACTTAACCCTTTTGTTGCAGATTTGTTGCAGAAATTTTGAAGGAAGGAATTAGAGTGTATTAAAAAAAGAGATTATAATAAAATAAGAATAAGGCTCTCTTAAAAAAGAGAGCCTTTTGTATAGTCAAATTTCAATTTATTACCAGGGGCGTCTGCTATTATTATTCCTATTTGAATTTCTGTTATTTTCTTTTGGTCTAGCTTCATTAACTGTGATTTGCTTTCCTTCATATTCAGTTTCGTTTAATTCAGTGATTGCTTTTCTTGCAGCATTATCACTCATTTCAACAAATCCAAATCCTTTTGACCTTCCTGTTTCACGATCAACAATAACTTTTGCTGATTGCACTTGTCCATACTCAGTGAAAATTTCTTTCAAACTTTCATCTGTTGCACTAAAGGGTAAATTACCCACATAAATATTCATTATGAATCCTAAAAAAATTTAAAAAATTAACGGCTACCCGTTATCGAAATTAAAAAAAATCAAGTTATTAAAGCTACTTTCATACCTTCGCAAGTGTAAATTTTCTTATCATCTACACTTAGGTATCCATCGCTAATAACCATTGTCATCTTTAAATTAAGGATACGTTTAATGTCAATAACGTATGTTACTACTTTATTGACCGGTAAAACTTCTCCAAAAAATTTAATTGTTTCACACCCTAATGCTCTTCCTTTTCCTTTGAAACCCATATGATTTAAGAAAAATCCGGTTAATTGGAGCATCCCGTCAAAACCCAGAGAACCCGGCATTACAGGGTCATCTTTGAAATGGCATTTGAAAAACCATAAATCAGGGTTTATGTCAAGTTCAGCTATTAATTGACCTTTGCCATATTTGCCCCCATCCTCAGTAACACTTGTTATTCTGTCGAACATAAGCATACCGGGCAGAGGTAATTTCCCTGCATCAGGACCGAAATATTCACCATTTGAAATGCGTATAATATCTTGGTAGTTATAAGTACTAATTGTCTGTGGTGTTGTCATTAACATTTAGAAACGATATCAAAAATTAATATTGTAAAATATGAAAAAATAAATTCTTTACTTACTTAAATTACTTGCATTATTCTTAATTCACTCTGATTCAGTCAGTGTTTTCGGCAAAAATTAATAAACAAAGAATTTTAATAAATTATTTCATTAAGACTCTAAAGTATTTTTTTTATTATATTGCATTGTTAGTATTTTAATATTAAACATTCCTCCTCTTTTTTTCGTAATTTTGTAATCTATATTAATTAAAATTATATTTTTTTATAATTTTTGAGGAATTTTATGGCTGCAAATGAATCGAAGGCTCCAAATAACTTTATAAAAACAATCATTAAAGATGATCTGAAAATCGGGAAGAATGATGGCAGAGTGCATACTCGCTTTCCGCCTGAACCGAATGGATACCTGCATATTGGTCATGCTAAGTCCATTTGCCTGAATTTCGGTCTGGCACAAGAATTTGGAGGTATTACGAATTTACGTTTTGACGATACTAATCCCGAAAAAGAAGAAGATGAATATGTTCGTTCAATTCAGGAAGATGTGCATTGGCTTGGCTTCGATTGGGAAGACCGTCTATTCTTTGCTTCAGATTATTTCGATAAATTATATGATTTTGCAGTGCAATTAATCAAACAAGGTTTGGCTTATGTTTGCGACCAAACAGGCGAAGAAATCCGCAAAAGCCGTGGCACACTGAAAGAACCCGGATTAGAAAGTCCATTCCGTAATCGTTCTGTTGAAGAAAATCTCGATTTATTCGAAAGAATGAAAAATGGAGAATTCCCTGACGGCACTAAAACTTTGCGTGCAAAAATCGACATGGCTTCTCCAAATATTAATATGCGTGATCCGGTTACATATAGAATTAAACGTGCTCATCATCATAGAACCGGTGATAAATGGTGCATATACCCGATGTATGATTTTACTCATTGCTTGTCGGATATGCTCGAAGGGATTACTCATTCTGTTTGTACACTCGAATTCGAAGACCATCGCCCACTTTACGATTGGTATTTGGACGTGCTCGAAACACCTTGCCACCCACAGCAAATTGAATTTGCCCGTTTGAATATTAATTACACAGTAATGAGCAAACGTAAATTACTGCAACTCGTTCGGGAAAATTATGTGGATGGATGGGATGATCCAAGAATGCCTACAATTTCCGGTTTACGTCGTCGTGGTTTCACTCCGGCAGCTATTCGTGACTTTGCCGAAAAAATTGGTGTAACGAAATCAGAAGGGATTGTTGATATTTCCTTCCTTGAATATTGCATCCGTGAAGATTTGAACAAAACGGCAAATAGAGCAATGGCAGTAATAAATCCATTGAAAGTAACAATCGAAAATTATTCTGAGGATATTGTGGATGAACTCGATGCAGTAAATAATCCTGAAGATGAAACTGCCGGTAGTCGTAAAATCCTCTTTTCCAAAGAAATTTATATTGACCGTGATGATTTTATGGAAGATCCACCCAAGAAGTATTTCCGTTTGTCACCCGGTCAGGAAGTGCGTTTGCGTTATGCATATTTCATCACTTGCAAGGAAGTTATAAAAGATGAAACCGGAGAAGTTATGGAACTGATATGCACATATGACCCTGCTTCACGTGGAGGCAATTCACCTGATGGACGTAGAGTGAAAGGTACTATTCATTGGGTATCTGCAAAATACGGCAAGCAGGCAGAAGTTAGGCTTTATGACCATTTATTCAATACTGAAAATCCCGATGTTGCTCCCGAAGGTAAATCGTTTCTTGATAACCTGAACCCTGATTCATTGAAAATTGTTAATGCAATGGTTGAACCTAGTTTGGTGGATGCAAAATCCGGAGATAAATTCCAATTTGAAAGAGTTGGTTATTTCTGTGTGGATTCAAAATTTTCCGCTGAAGGAAAACCGGTTTTCAATCGCACAGTTGGTCTAAAAGATTCCTGGGCAAAGATGAATAAATTGTAGATTCTAATAATGAATGTTATTTTACTGTACGCATCTTCTCAAGTAGATGCGTTTTTTTTATATGCTTTATTTAGACAGACAGTTAATTTATATGTTTGAAAAATTGAATACAACTAGAAATGGGTCATTTATAAATTCTTCTATTTCATTTTGATGATTCAATAGAATATGTAGGATCTCATCTGTGTTAATATTTCCGACTCTTAGCTATATAATTTTTGGAGGAACTCCAAAAAAAATTACTTAAATCATTAAAATCAGAGTCTTATGTAATTATTGTGAATCCATTTCTTTTCGCATATTCCCAATTTTCCAAATCTGAAGCATTGGTCAATTTTACTAAAGAAATATGGGATGAATTTCGGAAAATCTCAGGTAATTTATTCAGAATCCTAAATGAAATATTTTGGTCGAAAAGTAGTTTCATACTGCGAGTAATATATTTTTATTCTCACTTTCAGCAGCATAATATAAGGCAGCATAAATATCTTCTAAATTCAATTCCGGGAAATCTGACAAGATTTCTTCATTAGTCATTCCGGATGCTAACCAACCTAGAATATCACCTACAGTAATTCTCATACCCCGAATACATGGTTTACCATCTCGTTTTCCGGATTCAATTGTAATTATATTTTTGTATTCCATAATACTATTGTTTGTCTAGTATTAACGATAAATATTTCAATTATTGTAAGAATGCTACCTCAAAAATAATAAATTATTTGTATTTTTGTTAAAAATAAATTGTGATTTATGAAAAATTTTATTATATTATTTTTCTTTTAATTCATTGAATTTCACTAATTTCGAGAATAAGTAGAATAATTAAGATTAATAAATGGGTTGGGCATTATTACAAACGCAATAACATATATTCCAGAACATTTAAATAAAAATAATATGCCTTGGATTTCAGATATTTTATATCATCCGAAATTGGTGTATACATATCCGACGGGTTTTACTCCTGAAGAGTACAAATTTGTAATCGAACTTTTTGATCAATTAACAAAAAGAAAAATTAAAATGCCTCCTAATTTTTGGAGGATGTTACCAAATTATTTTAATCTAACTAAAGAATTTATTGATGCATCTAAAACTTTATCACCTTTATTAAATAAGAAAATTTCATTTGCATTATTAATTTACGATAGAGATATAAATAAACTTGAAAAAACTAAGGAAATATTTATTAATGATGATAAAATCTATAAATATTTATCACAAGTGAAATTAGATTTTAGGTTGTTAGATAGAGAATTTCTTTCCCATATTTGGCATGCAAGTTTTGAATTTGAAAATTTCGATAAAATAAATTACATTAAGAAAATTACAGCAAATTCGGAAGAGTTCTTAATTAATTTTTATTCGTTATTCATTAATAAACTACTTTATTTAATCAGTCTTCCTATCGATAAAGCAATTCAAAATAATTCTTGGTGGCCTTTATTAGGATATCTGGAAAAATATACTATTGAAAACCGACAAATTCAAAATAACTTTGAATCCAATAAATTTACAGTGGAACATATAAAATATAGATTATTTTTTGAATTGACTTCACCTATTTTTGGAATTTGTAATAATATTGCAAAAGCTATATATACAAATGAATTAATAGAAAATAAAATCGAAGAAATTGACGAATTGAAGAATGTTTGCGAATCAATATCTTTTGAATTAATGAAAATAAATTACAACAATTCCGGATTAATTCAAGCTTTATTAATGCATGAATTGAAAAAAAAAGTTCTTAACCCTCTCTCAGATTTAACAAAGCAAACAAAACAAAAGATTGAAAAACTTTTTAAATCATTTTTATTGGATAGTTCAATTATTGGAACGCTTGTAACTGCTCTTAATAATACGATAACACTTGAAACAATTGGAATAACTGCAAGTGCAGGTTTATTATCATCATTGGGAAATACTTTTTTAAATACAAACGATAATTATACTTTACCAAGTAAATTTATTAGCAAGCAACTTAAAAAAATAAAACTTGAACAAAAAGATTATATTGGTATTATCGAAAATATTAGTTCTAATTCAATAATAATAAAATAATTATAATATACAAAACTTATATGCTAGAACTAAAGGGAATTAGAGATTATATTACAAGCGACTCGAATGAGGATGCAAAACGTCCTCTGATTTATCCTTTTTTCAAGAAATTGTTTGGAGATAAATTCAAAACGGAATCCGATGCAGAAGGTGCGGATACTTACATTAAAGGTGAGTTACTCGTTGAGTTGAAGTCCAGACAAGACCAATGGTTACAGGGCTTTTACCAAGGTCTGCACTATTCCAAGAAAGGATTGAGTTTCCCTGCTGTATGCGTTCTTACAAAAGGTTTTATAGGTTTGTGGAAATTCAATGACCTGCCGAATTTTGTAAAGAAGAATGTGGCTAATGCTGATGCCCAAAAAGCACCAAATGAAATTGGTGTTTTGAATGCAAGAAAAACCACCAAAGCCGAAGCATTAGAAATTTTCAAGTCAGCTTTCTTTAGAATTAATTTAAACGAAAAGGATGGTCTTTTCTCGGACGAAAGAAATTTGGATATAGATTTATTTGAATTTTTGAAAGTTCTCAAAAACTTGGACAGTAACCGAATTCAGATTAATACTTATGACTTCATAAACCATATAGAATACTTAAAAAAGTTTTACGATGACCCTATTGATGCTGTTCACTGCTTTTATGCTATTGTCGGCTTTTGGGATATAACGGCTATGGTCGTGGATAATGACCCCGAAGATTACGATGTTCAGGTTGTGAGCCAAAAGACAGGCAGAATCAGCGAACAAATTAAAGTTAAGCCAAAATTCAAACCCGAATTTAAGAAATTTGTCGAATCTCATTATATATTTACTAATGAAGGTTCCGGCTTGACGGTTGACTATTATTTCAGCCGCTTCGATGAAGTAATCAGCAAAATTAATCCCGAATATGCCAAACAGCATGGAATCTTTTTCACTGATATTAACCTCAGCAAATTTGCTCTATGGTTTGTTCACGAAAATTTTGAAAAGAAATTGAGTGATAAATATATTGTGTTCGACCCCGCAGGTGGTTCAGGAAATTTGGTCACAAGTTGGAGAGGACATTTAAAGCATAAAATTGTTTCGGAATTGCAAATTGATTTACTTAAGACAATTGAACGAAGGATGCGGCTTGCTCTACCGGACGATGACGAATTGCTTCAAGCAGGTTTTACGATTATTCCTAAAACATCTCAAAATATTGGATTAAATTTTCTTGACAGGTCTGCTAAAGATTATGTGGATGAACTTAAAAATGCTCTTAATGAAAAGAACTTGAAATTAGACAAACCTATTGCTTTCTTATTAAATCCACCTTATAAGAATACTGATGAAAACGTAGAAGCAAGGGA
>MHAC01000014.1:0-19673 GCA_001804565.1 Ignavibacteria bacterium GWF2_33_9
AAATTTTGTTATGTTTGTAATGACAGCTAATTTAATTTTACGCTTCGTCTTCCATAACCCATACTTTTACGCTAGCAATAACTTCCGGATGAAGTCTTACTTTCACGTCGAAGATACCCAAGGTTTTGATAGCATCATCTAAAAGTACATTACGTTTGTCAATTTCGAAATTGTTTTCAGCAAGTTTTTCTGAAATCATCAAACTTGTAACTGAACCATAAAGCTGACCTTCTTCGCCAACTTTCATTGAAATTGAAAGCTGAACATTTGCTAGTTCGTCTGCAAATTTTTCTGCCATTTCTTTTTCTTTAACCATTTTAGCTAAAGTCTTGCGTTTTTCTATTTCAATTCTTTTCAGTGAAGAATCTGTTGCCATATAAGCCAATTCTCTTGGGAAAAGATAATTTCTTGCGTAACCATCTTTAACGTTTACTACGTCACCGATAGTTCCAATATTAGCTACATTTTTTCTTAAAATTATTTTCATCTCAATTCAATCTTTTTTTGGAAAAATACTCTTGATTATTCGTTGTCTTCAGTTTTTGTTTCAACTGATTCGACAACTTCATTAACTACAGCTTCATCAGCTTTTTCTTCTATTTTTTCTTCAACAACTTCTTCAGTTTTTGTATATGAAGAAGATCTTTTGTTGTCATTCTTTGAAGGTTTTCCGTCAAATACTTCAGGAATAAATGTAGTTTGACCTTCTTCGAGAACTCTTTTAGCACGAAGATCAACTAATTCTTGAGGTAATTTCAAAGTCAGGTGGCGAAGAATAGTATCGTCAAGTGTCAAGAATCTTTCCAATTGAGGAATAAATTCAGGCGATGATTGATAAACGGCATGAACATAATAGCCGTTATGTTTTTTATTGATTGGGTAAGCAAGTCTTCTTCTTCCCCATTTATTTACTTCTTGAACATTACCACCATTGTTGGTAATCTGATTCATCACTTTTGTAACGATTGCTTCGATATCATTATCTTCCAAAGCTGCGTTTACAATAATAGTGGTTTCATATAATCGGCGTTCACTCATTTGTTTTTTCTCCGAAATTCAAATAATATTTATTATTTGCTAATTTTTGTGTTTAATATTTTCTGTTTTTAATTATTTCTATTAAAATTGGTTTAAAAACCTTGTATCATTTTCGTAAAGCAATCTTATATCGTCCACTCCTGTTTTGAGCAGAGAAACTCTTTCGATTCCGAAACCGAATGCATATCCTGAATACACACTTGGGTCTATTCCGCCATTGCGAAGCACATTCGGGTGCACCATACCGCATCCAACTATTTCTAGCCAGCCGGATTGTTTGCACACACGGCATCCTTTGCCACCACAAAGGAAGCAAGTAATGTCCATTTCTGCACTTGGTTCAGTGAACGGAAAGAACGATGGGCGGAACCTGAACTTGCTGTTTTCGCCATACATTTTTTTGGCGAATACCATCATAGTTGCTTTGAGTTCTGCAAAAGAAACATTTTTGTCGATATAAAGACCTTCGATTTGATGAAATTCAGCCAGAGAGCGTGCATTGATTGACTCATTGCGGTAAACTCTACCTGGCATTATACTTCTGATGGGAGGTTTCATCCCTTGCATCACTCTGATTTGAACAGGTGATGTATGAGTGCGAAGTAATAAATTTTCACCATTTTTAATAAAGAATGTATCCTGCATATCCCTTGCCGGATGGTCCGGAGGGAAATTAAGTGCATCGAAATTGTGAGCATCGTCCTCGACGTCAGGACCTTCGGCAATGGAAAAACCCATTTCCGTAAAGATATTAATCATTTGGTCCATTGTCTGATAAACAGGATGCGCACTACCTATTGAGGATGTTCTACCAGGCAAAGTAAGATCAATTGTCGGTTGTACTGCTTCGGCAGATTCGAATTTTTCTTTCAATTCAGCAAAAGCATTTTCGACAAATTTTCTGAGTATATTCAGTTCTTTACCGAGTATTGGCTTTTGGTCCTTGGGAGCTTCTTTCATTCTGTCGAATAATACCTGAACCTTACCTTTTTTTACAAGATATTCAAGGCGGAATGCTTCCAAACCTTTCGAGTCTGTAATAAGGGAAAGTTTTTCCTCAATTTCTTTCTTTAATATAGGAACTTCTTCGAGCATTAATTTATTTGGTTACTTTTTCAACAATCGCTTTAAACACATCAGGTTTATTCATAGCAAAATCAGCAAGAACTTTACGGTTGATGAGAATATTATTCATCTTCAAGCTATTCATTAATCTAGAATAAGTTGTTCCGTTTAATCTTGCAGCAGCATTGATACGAACAATCCAAAGTCTGCGGAAACTACGTTTTTTGAGCTTACGACCCACATAAGCGTGGAGAAGACCTTTCTCAATGTGGTTTTTCGCTATCGTCCAAACGTTTTTACGTCTGCCCCAGTAGCCTTTGGCAAGCTTCATAAAGCGGACACGTTTACGATGCGATGCTACTTTGTTTGCTGAACGTGGCATTTTAACTCCATTTAGGTTTAACAATATTTTTTTAAAAATTGCCTGAAGGGAGAGCATCTGACCCAACGAGGCATAAGAATTTGGTTTTAGAAGAACATTACTTGCTTTGTGCTTAAAATCTTATTTCAATGCAAGCATTCTCTTGATTGCCGGTTCATTTGTTGGATGAACAAGCGTTGATTGGCGCAAGTTTCTTTTACGTTTCTGCGATTTTTTTGTTAGGATATGGCTTGAAAAAGCTTTTTCCCTCAAAATCCGTCCACTTCCGGTAATTTTGAAACGTTTTTTGGCTGCACCTCTTGTCTTCATTTTCGGCATTTTATCACCCAAAAAATTTATTAATAAATTTTAAAATAACTAACACTTTATTTTTAGTGTTTCAATAAATAATACTTTTGAAAAACTGTTTTCTAGTTTTTCAAAAGTAAAGACTTGCAATTTACGAAAAAATTATGAATCTTTTGCTGTTTTCTTCATTTTTGTTTTATCAGGAGAAAGAATTACATTCAATTTTCTTCCTTCCAACTTTATTGGTGAATCTACTTTCGAGATGTCTTCGAGTTCTTCGATAAATCTCTTGAGTAATTCTTCGCCAACTTCCTGATGGGTAATTTCCCTGCCACGGAACATTACAGTTGCTTTTACTTTATTTCCTTCTTCCAAAAATTCACGTGCATGCTTTGCTTTAAAGTTAAAATCATGTTGTGCAGTTCTCCAGGTGAATCGTAATTCCTTCATCTGTTGAGCTTGCTGCTGACGTTTTTGCGCCTTTTCTCTCTTTTGCTGATCGTAAAGGAATTTGGAATAATCAAGTATTTTACAAACCGGCGGTTTGGCATTCGGGGAAATTTCCACTAAATCTAGTTCACGCACTTCAGCCATACGTAGGGCATCTTTTACGGTAACTACTCCTACCATTTTTCCATCCTGGTCAATCAATCTGATTTCAGGAACTTTTATTTGATGATTGAGACGATGCTTTGATTTCGCTTCCTCTCTTCTTAGATTAGGTCTACTAAAAGTTTTCAAACTACCTCATTATTTGTGAAAAATAATTCATCTATTAATTAATTTGCAAGAAAAATCCATTATTTCTCTTGCAAAAAGTTTTTAACGTCTTTTAAGTTTATTTATTTTAATAATTTAGTTAAATAAATGTTAACTTTGCCTAAATTTTTCTTTAAAATGTAATTACTACATTTTTTTATTTACAATTGTTGCCGTTGCCTGGTCAGTTGAAGTTATAAAAATTTCTTGTACCTGTACATGAGCAGGTCTTGTCGCAGCGTAAATCACTGCATCGGCAACGTCATCTCCTGTGAGCGGCGTATAACCAACATATACATTTTTAGCTTTTTCTGCATCTCCATGGAAACGAACTATCGAAAATTCAGTTTCTACCAATCCCGGGTCTACATTCGTTACTCTCACTCCAGTGCCATTCAGGTCGATTATCATTCCTTTAGAAACTGCACGAACAAATGATTTTGAACCGCAATATACATTACCTGATGGATAAACTTCATGTCCAGCCAAACTTCCAATATTTATTACATGACCGGTGCGGCGTGATACCATTCCCGGTAATACTGCACGTGAAGTATAAAGCAAACCTTTAATATTAGTGTCTATCATTTCTTCCCAGTCTTCCAGACTGCCTTCTTGTATTTTGCTCATTCCCAAAGCCTTACCGGCATTATTCACAAGTACTTGTATATCTTGCCATATATTCGGAAGCTCAGCAATTACTTGCTCAACCGAGGAATTGTTTCTTACGTCAATTGTTCGTGTAAGTACTTCCACGCCGTATTTGGATTTGATATTTTCAGCAATTTTAGCAAGCTTTTCTTCTCTGCGAGCAAATAGAATCAAGTTTGCTCCAAGTTCTGCAAATTTATAAGCACATGCTTCGCCTATTCCTGCGGAGGCTCCTGTTATAAGTACTATTTTACCTTTTAAATTCATAATTCTAATCCTGTACTTTTTTTATAATCTATTAATTTTATATTTATTTTTCTTATTCAATAATTGAATAATACCTTTTTGGCTAACGAGATGACCTGCACCGATTACGATAAAATAAGTTTCGCCAGTCTGAAGATATTCCTCTATCTTATCTGCCATACCTATATTTCGAATATCCAAGAGTTTAGTCATAATACCTAGCAATTCAGGAAAATTTTGGACGCTTTTATTAATTTGTAAATCAATTGCTTCAGCATCTCCTTTTTCCCAAGCAGTAATCAATTGATTCATATCATTATTTTCGGACTCTTCATCTGTTGATTCAATAAGTAAATCTGCAAAATTATCAAATTCTGTTAAAAGTTTAATCTGACTTTCTGCATTTTCTATTTCCAAAATTTCCTTGGATTTTTCGGCTGCTTGCTGCGAAAAGTATATATCTATCCCATTTTCAGGACTTAAGGAATCCTGAGTTAATATTTGATTTGTTTGATATAAAATTGCTGCAAACCAAGGACGAAACATCGAAAGCATATTTTCCTGAAATCCCATAGAAGTGAAAATTTGGGTGATTTTTTCATAATTTGCAGGCTTTAATTTCTCGTCCAAAGAAATTCCATCTTGTGCCAGTGCATATCTTGCGAATAAATTTGGTTGGATTGAATTCAAGTCAATTTCTGTTACTAAGTAATTTGATTCTTCGAATGCTTTAAGCATCTTCTCGGGCAATGGATACCATTCCTTTTTGCCGTAATGAATTGAACCTAAAAGGTACACTCGTGAATTCCCAATTGAAATTTCATAAAATAAAGGATTAATTTCCTTTGAAAATAAATCAATGAATGAACCATGTATGAGGCTCAGACACAGAATGAAGAATGCTATTTGAATATTTCTGAATTTTGTCATATTTACAAAGTTAATTAAATTGTTCCTTTTGGTGCATCAACTTTGTAAATAAAAGTTTTTTCAATATTTTTATTTGGTTCCAGTTCTAAATACCACTTCAGATAACCAGTTTCTTTATCGAAATCAGCTCCGCTCTTTTCAAGTAATTTTACTTCAATGTCTTCATGAGTAGAAACGGGAATTCTTTCCTGCATAGTTATTTTAATATTATTTTTCTTCAGATTTATTATACTGATTTTCCAAGCAAATGTCTTTTGCACATTATTGCTCAAAAACTTAGTTTCAGTCATATCTTTCTGCATTTCACGTTTAATCACTAATCCTTTATCTCTTCCGAGTGAAAGTTGCAAAGTATCGGTACCGGAAGCGGGATCAATATAAGATTTGCCTACATAGGAATCTTCAAAATATACATTTGCTTCGCCAGGCAAAAGGCGGTACTGCCCCCAATTTGCAACTTTTGCTGTGAGAAATGCATCCAAATCCAGTTCCGGTGCTGTATAATATTCAAATGTTGCTTCCATTTCTTCGTGATTGAGTGTAATGCTTTTTTTTAAGCCGTCCGATTTGAGCGAATACTTTGCACTAGGTTTATATTCTTCTGAAAAATACTTATTATCCACAGTACCGATTACGTTCGCATCTCCTGAGCCTCTTAAATCTTTTGTAAGCACAGAGGAAACCTTATCTTCACGTAGTGAAAGTGGGCTATCTTGTTCGTAATATGTAACTTGTGGTTGATAAATTCGCAAATACCATGGGGAGAGAATTGGCAGCACATTATTCATATTAGGATTGCGAGTCGATAATGTCAGCTCTACGTCTTTCCAATCATAACCTGTTTTTTGCCAAGCATTAGCTTTGTAAATTATATCAATAGGTTTGTCCAATCCATTTGCACGTAAATCATAATATGGCGTCCAGCCTGCATTATTTGCGAAATAAGTCAATTCCAGATTGTAAATTCCTGCTTCTTCGGCGTTTACGATTGTTTCAATATAATAAAATGGATTTTTTCTGTACGGTTCCTTCATTTCGGCAATTTTTTTAATCAAATCATTTTTTAATTTTGTCAAATCCGTGAGTTGCAGATGATATTTCAAAAGACTTTTTTTGATTTCAGTCAATTTCAATTCATAAAATTGAGCAAATTTTGTCAAATCTTCTACTGTGATGGCTTTTTCTTTGCCGCCTTCCAATTTAAAATTCTGAATAATTTTTTGTTCTTCATTAAGTATTACTATTAATCCGTTAATTTCATTAATTTGATTTTCATAGTTTCTGAGGGAATCTTCAAGTTTCAAAATTGATTTGGGGTATTCAATTGGCTTATTATTATTTGCATTGTATTTGAAATCATTGGAAAGAACTGTAGTTTTAATTGGCATAGAAATGCGGATACTTTTTCCATCAATAGCCTGAGGTAATGAATCCAACTGCAATATGTTGCTGCCTTCATTCAATTTTACTTTGTAGTTATGGGTAATCATTGCTCCTGATTGGAAAACAGTTACTTTGTCGGGTGACTGAAATAAGTGTATTTCATCTTGTGAAAATGAATGGGAAACGAATAATATCGTTGTAAAAATAAGACTTATCGAAAAAATGGATCTTTTCATTTTTTTCTCACAATTAATTAGTAAATGAGGATAAAGAATCTATATTAAAACTCCTAAAATCAAAAATGTACTTCTTTGTCTATTATTATGGAACAAAATTTGATATAAAAAAGTTACAAAATATATAAAAAAATGCAAAATAAAGAAAATAAATACCTTTTTGAAGAAATTATTGCTCTTTCGACAGAGCAAATTAATGAAAATACAAAAAAGATTGACGAAGTATCTACCTTAGAAATTTTAACATTAATCAATAATGAAGATAAAAATGTACCACTTGTAGTAGAAAGTGAATTGGAGCATATCGCACAAGCAGTAGGAATAATTGTTGATTCAATAAAAAAAGGTGGTCGATTAATTTATATAGGAGCCGGAACAAGCGGAAGATTGGGAGTGGTCGATGCAAGTGAATGTCCCCCGACTTTCGGTGCACCTCACGGATTAATTATTGGATTAATTGCAGGAGGTCCAGCTGCTATGTTTGCAGCGCAGGAAGGAGCAGAGGATAATCCTTTCTATGCTAAAAAAGATTTACAAATGTTGAATATTTCCGAAAGAGATGTGATTTGCGGAATCGCTGCAAGCGGTAGAACGCCTTATGTAGTAGCCGGAGTTAACTTCGCAAAATCAAAGGGATGCAAAACGCTCATGATATCTACTTCCGAAAGAGAGCAGGTGCTCACCAAAGGAATTAATGCGGATGTTTTCATTTGTCCGCATGTCGGTCCTGAACCAATCACAGGTTCCACTCGAATGAAATCCGGTACTGCTCAGAAATTAGTGCTGAATATGCTCACCACTGCTGCATTTGTTCAGCTAGGAAAAACTTATGGTAATGTAATGGTGGATTTGCAGCAAACCAATGCTAAACTGAAAGAACGCTCAAAGAATATAATTATGCAGATCTGCGAAGTAGATTATGAAAGGGCAACAGATTTGCTCCAAAAATCAGGATCACATGTCAAAACAGCACTTATTATGGGGCTGGCAAATTGCGACAAAGATTCAGCTCAAACTCTGCTCGCTAATTCCGATGGGAAAATTAAAACTGCATTAAAGGAGATTGAAATTAGTGGATAGGAATCATAAATATTATTCATGCGAAGGAAGGTTAATAAACTTCACAGGAAAAGGAATGTGTCTTACATACCAATCAATAATCAAATATCTATATTCAGATAATTCCGTAATCCAATCCCAACTACTTTCACAAATAATTGACACTTCGCAGGAAGTCCAATGACTAATGAAATTTACTTATGTATAAAATATTTAGAAATATTATCGTTAAATCAATAAAATTCAAATTAAATAAAATGGTCAAATATATTTTTATTTTTTCAATTGCACTTTCTTTCTTGAGTGGCGTTACATTGCAAGCACAGACTGAAATTTGCAATCAGTCAGAAAATACAATAAATAAAGTAAATCAGTTCCTTAGTTTTCCTTGCAGTAATAAAAGAGGAGCAGAATATGCTGAAGTTAACTATAAATATTGCGCAACCTTCATTGATGATAAGATTCAGATTGTAATAAATGATATAATTTACAGTGAAGATGTTCCATGCAATAACAATATTCCTATAAAAATTCTTTTTTCCATTTTTTCCAATAAATATATTCAGGAAACTCTGCAATTAACAAATGGTGGAGAGTATAATAATATCATTGTATATTTCCCTGACTTAAATAAAACAGTAAAATCCGAACCTGCACCGTTAATGAAAAGTAAAAATTGCCTAATATCTTCTGCAGTTGACAATTCAGAATTTTTGGAATTTGATGCTACATTAATCATGAGGGAAAGTTGTGAAGAAGATATCAAACAATTATCTGTAGTGAAAGCCTCTTTAAAAATGTTAGATAAAGAAAAAAAGGGACTTTAAGTCCCTCTTCATTATGCCTGATTACCCCGTCCTGAAAAAAGTAGACAAAAATGGAGAAAAGATGGGACAGGAGCAAAGCACAAAAAAAGAGAAGAGAACTCAAAAAGATTACAGTCCAGCGTATTTTGTCGAATTTTGATTGATAAAGAAATATAATCTAATTTTTCGTAAATTGTATTTTAACTTTTTTGCAATAATTGAAAATGACTATACTCAGAGCAGAGAATATATATAAACAATACAAGAACAAGAGCCATGAAATGACTCAAGTACTTAAAGGCTTGAATTTTGAAGTCAATAAAGGTGATTTTATTTCAATCAAAGGTGCTTCAGGTTCAGGCAAAAGCACCTTGCTGCATATTCTCGGAGGACTGGATAAACCTGATGAGGGTAATGTTCAGTTTCTTTTTAATAGTCATTTTACTCAACTTTACAGCCTCTCAGATAAAGTATTATCAAATGTAAGGAATCAAACATTTGGATTCGTTTTCCAGTTTCACCATTTACTGCCGGAATTTTCTGCATTGGAAAACACCATGATGCCTGCTCTGATTGCAGCTCAAGACAGAAAATTTGTAGAAAATCATGCCAAAGAGATGCTCATCAAAGTTGGTTTGGAAGAAAAATTCAACAGTAAACCTTCAAATCTTTCAGGTGGTGAACAGCAAAGAGTCGCCATTGTACGAGCTTTGATTAATAATCCCGAAATCATTTTTGCAGACGAACCCACCGGGAATTTGGATAGTGAAAATTCAATAATTTTTTTAGATATAATCGATAAATTAATAAGCGAATACAAAACTACCTTCGTTATTGCTACACATAGCGACGAAATTGCTTCTAGAGCGGCAAAGAGGTATATTTTACAAAACGGAATATTAAATTAACTCTTTTTACAAATCCCCCAGTTGAGGACGGATAACAATTTCTTCAACCATAATTTTTTCACGTGAATTTAATTCAATCAAAGAAGAAATTGATTCAGCAACATCTTTTGCGGAGAGCATTCTTTGAGAATATTTTTCTCTAACTTTCGGATGCCAGATATCAGTATCGGTTGCACCAACATATACATTAGCGATTTTAATACCTTCGGTACGAACTTCTTCACGCAAAGAATCAAACATTGCTGCTACTGCAGCTTTCGAAGCAGAATAAACTGAAGAATTTGTGAAAGGTTTGCGAATTGCAACAGATAGTATGTTAATTATTATACCGGATTTTCTTAACAGCATGCCCGGCAGAACTGCTTTTGTTAGTAAATATGGAAATTTTAGGTTTATGTCCAAATGTGATTGAAGTATATTTAAATCGGTTGAGTCAAAATTTTTGAATTCACCAATTCCTGCATTATTGATTAAAACATCAATATCACCCGGAATCATTATTGAACTCTGCTGAAAATGATTTTCGTCTATGAGATCCATTGCATTAATCTCACAAAATTCATCACTATCGAGATTTAATTCATTTATCACTTTTTTGAAATTTTCGTAATTGGAAGTAGAGCCGGAAACCTTGTAATTATTATGCAATTTTCTTAGAATTTCCAATCCAATTCCACGTGATACTCCTGAAATAAAAACTTTTTTCATAATAATCCATAATATTTTTTTGCAAATTATAAAATTTCTACCAATATTATTGAAAAAAAATTTGTAATTTACATTTGACAATATGCTTAATCGATAAGGAGTTTTAATGAGTAGAGTAAAACAAATTGGAGTTTTCATTGCATTAATATCTTTTTTCCTTGTTTTCTTTTTATTCAATCCGGTTCCTGAACATCCTGAAGTTGGTAAAACAGCTGCAATTACAGTATTGATGGTTATTTTATGGCTGACTGAAGCAATTCCGTTAGCAGCAACTTCATTAATTCCGTTAATTCTCTTTCCTATTCTGGGAATAATCTCGGGTAAAGATATTTCGGCAGCATATATCAATTCTACAATATTTCTCTTTCTTGGCGGTTTTATGCTAGCTATTGCAATGGAGCAATGGGGCTTACATAAAAGAATTGCGTTAAAAATAATTTCACTTTTCGGTGGTTCACCAAATTCAATTTTATTTGGCTTTATGATTTCCTCAGGCTTCTTATCTATGTGGATATCTAATACTGCAACTGCTGTAATGATGCTGCCTATTGCACTTTCAGTAATTTCAAAAATGGAAGCTGAATTTGGCGAAGAAAAATCGAAAAATTTTTCTAAAGCAATTCTTTTAGGAATAGCTTATTCCTGTTCTATTGGAGGAATAGGCACTTTAGTTGGGACTCCTCCAAATTTAGCATTAGTTAGAATTTTCAATATTACTTTCCCTGAAGCACCTGAAATATCTTTTGGCACCTGGATGATTCTTGCTGTCCCAATTTCAATAATAATGTTGCTTGTTACTGCAATTTTATTATCGAAATTCTTATTCAAAATTGATAAAGATGTCCATCTGAAGAAGAATTTCATTAAAAATGAGTACAAAGAATTAGGTGAAATGAGATTTTCGGAAAAAGTGATTGCATCTGTTTTTTCGATAACATCACTTCTTTGGATTTTTCGGGCAGATTTTGATTTCGGTTCATTGAAAATTCCCGGTTGGAGTAATATACTCCCGAATGCAGATTACATAGATGATGGAACAATCGCAATAACAATGGCTTTACTGCTTTTTTTCATTCCATCAAGAACTGAAAAAGGTGTGATTTTAAATAAAGAAACTTTTCAGAAAATCCCTTGGGGAGTAATCTTGCTTTTTGGTGGTGGATTCGCTCTGGCAAAAGCATTTACTGCATCAGGTCTGTCGGATTATTTAGGAAATAGTTTGAGTTTGTTATCAAGTTTAAGCCCATTTTTCTTACTTCTAATTTTGAATTTTGCAGTTATATTTTTAACCGAAATCACTTCAAATACAGCTTTGACTCAAATGTTAATGCCTATTTTAGCAGCTGTAGGAGTGCATCTTGGGATAAATCCGCTTATGCTGATGATGTCTGCGGCAATATCTGCTTCGATGGCGTTTATGATGCCGGTTGGAACTCCTCCAAATACAATCGTTTTTGCTTCGAATAAAATTCAAATATCGGATATGGCAAAAGCAGGCTTTTTCCTAAATCTTTTAAGCACATTAATTATCACCCTGATGATTTACTATTTAGGGTTTGTTCTCTTTGATTTTGGAACATTTCCTGCATGGGCAACTGGAAAATAGTGAAATTAATTTTCGCTAATAATTATTTGAGATATACATAAATTATTGGTAATATGAAATATAGCAATTTTATTTACGACCAACGTAATAATTATCAAATGTACTGTTATTATAAAAATATAAAATTTCTAATTAATGACAAATCTGCAATATGTATTACAATCAATATATAGCGTAAAAGAAATAATATCATCAAATTGACTTTAATAAAAAAATAAGAAAAATTAAATTTTCGCAAAATAAATGAAAAAAAATAATAAATATTTGATAAAACTTGCTTTTTATAATTTTTTTTTGTAATTTGTACTTTGAAAAGTGATTAAATGTTTTAAAGTTAATTTTGAGTTAACTTTATATCAAGAGGAATTTAAGAGAAGTTCTTTTTTTTAACAAATTAATATTCACAAACACAGGACTTGTTATGGCAAGTATCTCTACCAAATTAGTGAAATCTTCAATAATATCGAAGATTACAGCTTCTGCCGGTTCGATGTTTGTAATTCTCTTAGCATTTATGCTAAGCGGAATTCAAGTATATGCCCAAAGTGGCTCATTCGTATCCGGTCAGATTGTGGATGAAGAAAGCGGCAAAGCACTTGTAGGTGCGTCGATTTCGATTCCCGAGTTGAGAATAGGCGGAGTGACGGACAAAGAAGGAAACTTCAAGTTCAAAGCTCCTGCAGGAAAACATACAGTGGAAGTCAAATACATTGGTTATGCCACTGTTACTCGTTCAGTTGTGGTCAAAGAAGGTCAAACCACAAAACTCGACTTACGACTTTCACAAAGTTCTATCAAAACAAACGAAATTGTTGTAGTTGGCCTCTCGGGTGAGGTTGACAAGAACAAACTCGGTAATACAATTTCTTCTGTTAACAATGACGATATCAACAATGTTGTATCTTCATCAGCAATTGATGCAATTTCCGGTCGTGTGGTAGGTGCCCAAGTTACACGTTCTTCTGGTCAGCCAGGTGCAGGTACTTACGTTACACTTCGTGGACGTAAAACATTCGAAGGTTCATCTCAACCTTTATATATTGTAGATGGTATTATTATTGATAATACTGCTCTTTATGACCCAAGCGGTACTCAGTCATTTTCCAACAGAGCTGTTGATATAAACCCGGAAGACATTGAGTCAATGCAGATTTTAAAAGGTGCTTCTGCTGCTGCTCTTTATGGAACTAAAGCCGGTAATGGTGTAATTATCATTACAACTAAAAAAGGTAAATTCACAAGTTCCGAAAAACCTGCCAGAATTACATATTCTGCTTGGGGACAAGCTGATTTCAAGAGTGGTGAAATTCCTTTGCAGACAAAATATGGACAAAGAGTTCCTTATACTACAGGTAAACCGGGTTCATCAGATTCTTATGCAATGGATGATGAAGGCAATCCATTACCGTTGCCAGCAGGGACAAAAACTTACGATCATCAGGATGATGTATTCCGTAACACTTTTTCACAGGAACATTCATTGACCATCAGTGGTGGTGTACCTCAATTTGACTATAGCTTAAATGGTACTTACCTCGATAATCAAGGTTATGTTATTGGTTCCGAATTGAAACGTACTTCAATCCGTGCAAATGTTGGTGTTTCGTTGTTACCAAATCTAAGTTTACAATCTAATACAAATTACGTAAACACAGATAATGATTTACCTCAGGATGGTTCCAATACATCAGGTATTTTGCTTGGTTCATTGCGTTCTCCTGCTGACTTTGACAATTTAGATTATTTGGAAGCAGATGGCACAATGAGAAGATTTGCGGGTTATGATAATCCTATCTGGACACAGCATAACAATACTTTCAATCAAAAAATTGGTCGTATATTCCATAGCACAGAATTGAAATGGATGCCTCTCGACTGGTTGACAGTTAGTACAAGATATGGCTTGGACTGGTATGATTATTTCTATAAAGAAAGATTGGCAGTTGGTAGTGCAACATCGGCAAAAATTGGTTCAATTGATTTGAGTCAGATTACAAACTTCCAGAATAACTTTGACCTTTCTTTCAATATTAATCGTTCTTATTATGATGGCGATTTAGAATTTGGTTTACTTGCCGGCTCTCAATCGATTTGGACAAACCGCCAAGTTGTTCAAGCTTATTCTGACCAAACACTTTCATTCTTCGATGAAATTCCTGCCGGTTCTAATAAGGATTCCTATAGTTCATTTACTCAATCCGAAATTCAAGGTCTATTTGGTCAATTAACAACAACATATTTGAATAAATATTCTCTTACTTTGGGTATTAGACGTGACGGAAGTTCAACCTTCGGTAATTCAGAACAATTCCATTATTATCCAAAAGCCGGAATATCTTACAATATGTCTGATGAAACTTTCTGGGATGGATTGAGAGGAGTTATAAATAACTTCAGATTAAGAGCAGCTTATGGTGAAGCTGGTTCTCCTGATCTGCCTGTTGCTTATGCAACAAACAATGTTTATGTAACTGATGGAAACTTTGATCCATGGACAATTTCATCAGAATCAAAACGTGGTGGATTCAATGGTATTCGTAGTTCTTATATTGCAGGGGCTGAAGATATTCGTCCTGAATTAACTATAGAAAGAGAACTTGGTTTTGATATGGGTATTATGGATAATCTCCTGAATTTGGAATTTACATATTACTATTCAAATGTGAACGATATCATAATGTATTTACCTGCTGCTCCTTCAACAGGATATACTAATATGTTAAGAAATGCAGCTGCAATGTGGAATAAAGGTATTGAGCTTGGCATTACTGCTAATTTGTTCAATACTCCAAACTTCTCATGGGTAACTGCAGTTAATTACACAACACAAGATAATGAAGTAACTTCATTAGCTGCTGATTTCTATGATTTGACTGGTGCATTTACCGGTTGTATTAACGTGGCACACGTTGGAGACCGTCTTGGTGTATTCCATACTTATGGCTGGTTACGATACGATAAAGCTGCTGATGATGCTGCACATGAAGCAGGAAAAACTAATGACATCGATTACGTTTCTGATACTGAAATGGCAATGTATAATTACCAAGATGGAGATGTTCGATATTCATACTGGGATGCAGAAAATGGTGAAGTTGTAGGTGATGACTATGGTTACGATTATGTTGGCGCTCCTCGTCAGGATCCCGACTTAATTATTAAAGGTGATCCAAATCCTGATTTTATGATTTCATGGAGAAATGATTTCAAAATCTTCAAGAACTTCACTGCAAGCTTCTTATTCGATGCTGTTTACGGCTTCGACGTATGGAATGGAACACGTGGTGCATTATTTAATTTTGGTACTGCAGGAGCAACAGAAGACAGAGCTGATCTTTGGACAGATGAAAATGCAACCGTTGAAGGATCTTCTTCTGATGGACACACTGTTTATATTGGTAACCCCGCAGATGGAGTTATTGCTAATAAACAAGAAAAATACTGGACATACTATAATGGATTCTTAATTAATGAACCTCATATAGAAGACGGTTCATTCATTAAACTCCGAGAAATTCGCTTAGATTATCGTTGGGATGGTTTGCAAGAATGGAATATTGGACAAATAATATTCACCTTCTCAGCACGTAATCTTTTAACAATAACCAAATATGATGGTTATGACCCTGAAGTAAACACATTCTCAGTAGCAGAAGGTCGTGGGCAAGATTATTTTACTTTGCCGCAGGTTCAGTCATATCGTTTTGGAATAACAATTAATTACTAGGAGGAAAAAATGAAAACTTTTAAATATATTTTGTTAGCAACTATGCTCTTCGGGTTCATTTTATCTTCCTGTGAAATTGACAGCAGTATAAACGTTGACCCAAATGCAATAGCTGAAGAAAATGTTAAATCAATAGATGGAATTAACTCATTGTTGATTGGTTTGCAGGTAAACGCAGGCGATACTTATTCAAGAGACCGTTCACGTATTTTCAGTATGTTCTCATGGCAAATGTGTGCCCCTCCGGGTATTGCTAGAGCTCAACCAGTTGCTTGGAATGAATACTTCCTCACAACTGACGGACCTGTAGATGATTACTGGGTGATTACTTATCGTGGAGTAAGAATTGCAAATGATATTATCTCTTTCACTCCTGACGTATTCAAAGATAATCCGGAATATGGAAATGCTATAATGGGCATGGCTTATGCTTATAAAGCTATGTTGCTTGGTGAAGCTGCTGCTACTTATGGTAGTATTCCAATCGAAATCGTTGGTACAACACCACCCGAAATGGTAGATCAGCCAACAGCTTATGCCTATGTTCAAACTACTTTGGACAAAGCTTTGGCTGCATTTAATGCAGGAACAGCAGCTGTGAGCCGTGATTTGAATTTTGGCGGTGATGCTGCTAAATGGATTGCTGTTTGTAATTCACTCAAAGCACGTTTTTACCTACATTTAGGTGATTATACAAATGCTTATATGTATTCAGCCCTCGGTATTTCTTCTGCTGATGGTTCACTCTATTCATTTTATTCAAGTGCAGCAGGCGAACAAGCTCAATGGGGTTTGTGGGCAATTGATGAACAAGAAACTCTCCGTGGTGAAAAATACTTCGTTGATTTGTTGAAATCAGAGGAAGGTGACACTCGTTTGTCAACTTATTTCTCCCCAAATTCTGATGGTGAATACCTTGGTTTTGCTATTCATGATGAAAGTCTTTATCCAAATGCCGTTGATCCATTAGAACTTGATTTTGCAAATACTGTTAGAATGAAAAAA
The DNA here is from genome assembly GCA_001804565.1 of Ignavibacteria bacterium GWF2_33_9. GTDB lineage: Bacteria > Bacteroidota > Ignavibacteria > Kapaibacteriales > UBA2268 > GWF2-33-9. The sequence goes on from MHAC01000014.1 coordinate 16,798, forward strand.
TATTCTACTTATTCAGAATCATTCCCACTCTTCCGTCTCGAAGAAAATGCAATGATTTTCGCAGAAGCTGCTGCTAAAACTGGCAAGACTGTAGAAGCTGCTACTGCACTTAATCTTCTTCGTGCACAGAATGGATTAGGAACTTACAACGGTAGTGATTTAGTTGGTGAAATTTTGAAACAAAAATATCTGGAACTTTATCTCGAAGGGCAATGCTGGCACGATATGAGAAGAACCGGTAAAATACCTGCTTTGCCAAATGGCGATGCAAGTTTGTCTTCTAGTTCTTCCTTACTTCGTTTCCTTTATCCTCAAAGTGAAAAGAATGCAAATCCTAATTTGCTTGATTATATTGACGCAAATGGTGACGATGCATCTCTTTGTAAATGGGTATTAAGTACTAAATATACAAAAGCCGGAGGTATGATTAATCAATAATTTCTAAAGTATAGAAATTATAGTATTTCAATTGGGCATTTACCGGGTGGTAAATGCCTTTTTTTTATAAATTAATATTAATTTGAGCAACTTTAAAAATTATTTTGTAATTTGCATTCAAAAATTTTATATTATTATGTTAAAGACATTCAATATTGATTTTTTAAATATTTTCAAACAGAAAAATATTAATTTCCGGCTAACTCAGAAATTATCTTTACTGTTTTCCTACATTCTTTTATCTTTAATGTTCACATCCTGTATTAATTTACGTGAAGATTATCCAGAAATAAACTATTACGGTATTAAAACTGATAATATTAAAGCGGCAAAATTCAAAGCCGAAGGACTTTTGCAAGTACGTCCTTTTGGCGGAGCAAATTTACTTTCCGAACGTAGATTTATGGTGGAAACCTCTGAAGGAAAAACAGATAAATACTATTATCACCGCTGGTCGGATGATTTTCAAGAACTTTTCACATGGGAAGTTATCTCTCAATTAAGTAAAGGTAAATATTTTACTGACGGTATTGTGAATCAGGGGACTGCACTTATTCCGGATTATATTCTGGAAGGTGATATTCTTAGTTTAAGAATATACAATGATGAAGATAATCGAGTTGATTCAAGTTTTGTTGAATTACAGGTGAAAATTAATTTAATTAGCAGAAAACCATCTAAGTCATCGATAAATTCATTATATACAAATGATTATACGCAGCGGATTACACGTAAAAGTAACAAGGCTCTCACTATATCTGCTGCAGTATCAAAAGCGGCTGAAATGATTATTACGCAAATTGGCGACGATATTGTGAAACAAATTAATCAATAGTCGAAAAAAGTCGATTATAGCAACATTCATTCCCGAATTTTCGTAATGAAAATAAATCAATTAATATAAAAAGGATTATTATGAAAAAAATAATACTCTTAATAGCATTATTTATTCTAATGTCAGGAAGTGCTTTTTCACAAAGGAGTTTTTTAACTTATTATCAACTAGCACCAGTAATGCAGGCTGCCCCTGGAACATTCAAGTTCGGACTTTACGGTTTCCAGAATCCCGCAATTACATCATATTTGCATTCCGGCGATATGCAAATTACTTTTATGGACCAAAATTCCGGTGGTATTACGCCTTGGGGTATTTTCACTGGTGGCCCAAATGGTGGATTTGGTTTCTTCCGTTCAGGTGATTCTCTTGGCTCAGTTGTCGATTACCGTTATTCATTTGCTTTCGGAAGCAAAAAATTAGCATTTGGGTTAGGTTATGGTTTTGTTGGTGGAGATAAATCAAGATTTCACAGGAGCAATACTTTTAGTTGGGGTGGTCTTTTCCGTCCAATTGAATATTTATCTGTCGGATTTTCACAAACTTATGCTCTTACGAAAAATGAATTCGAAAGTGTAGTTGATTTTTCCGTAAGACCATTCGGAGATGCTTATCCGCTTGCACTTTATGCTGATGCAAGTATGTTCAACGATGAAAAAATAAAAGATGCAATGTGGAGTGGTGGAGTTAGTTGGGAAGTATTTGACGGATTCCGCCTCAATGGACGCTATTTCTCAGACAAAGGTATTGCTGCAGGAATTGATATTAGCACTGGTGAATTAGGTATTGGTGCTGTTTCTTCCTTCAATTCAGATGGAAAGAATATGAATAATTCTTATACAATCCGTATGGGAGCAAGGGACAGAACAATAATAGAAGATGTATTCGAAGAAACGTATTTCCTAAAGATGGATTTGAGTGGCGGAATGAATTATCAGAACGGCTTTTTCGACAGAGGCCGCACATTTTATTCAACTTTAAATACGATTGAAAGAGCTAAAGATTCCAAATTTGTTAAAGGTTTAATAATCAATTTCACTAATGCAGCAATTGGCAGGGAAATGCTCTGGGAATTACGTGAAGCTTTGCAGAAATTCCGTGATGCCGGGAAAAAAGTAATTATCTTTCTCGAAAGAGGCGGTTTGGATCAGTATCACTTCGCTTCAGTTGCAGACAAAATCGTGATTGATCCCCTCGGAATGTTTAGCTTTGAAGGATACGTTGCCGGCAGGAGTTTTTATAAAAATATGCTCGAAAAAGCCGGGATTGGTTATGATGAAATTCGTTTATTCAAATATAAATCCGCAGCAGAAGGCTTTGCACGTGAGCACATGAGCGAAGCTGACAAAGAACAAAGACAAGCTCTCATTGACGATTGGTATGACATTGCCAAAAATGATATTACTCGTTCCAAATCAATGTCCGGTGATGATTTCGACAAATTAGTTAATAATGATTTGATTTACGATGCAGACAAACTAATTAAACTTAAACTGGCTGATACTACTGGCCGCTGGATTGATTGCGACAAAATTATAGAAAAACTTGAAGGAAAGAACCCTGTTTTTGAAGATAAATATTTTTGGGAAATACCTTCTCCTAT
>MHAC01000014.1:19683-30735 GCA_001804565.1 Ignavibacteria bacterium GWF2_33_9
TATTTATGCTTTGGGTGAATGTTCAATGGAAACAGGTATTAAAGCACGTAAGCTTGTAAATGACATTAAATGGGCAATGGAATCCAAACATGTATCTGCAGTAGTTTTGCGTGTGGATTCACCCGGTGGAGATGCATTGGCATCCGATTATATTGCTGAAGTGATGCATCAGTTCAAAGGTAAAAAACCAATTATCGTTTCGCAGGGTGCCGTTGCCGGTTCCGGTGGTTACTGGCTCTCGATGTATGGCGATACAATTGTTGCAGCTCCAGGAACTATTACAGGTTCAATCGGAGTAATTTCCAGTTGGATTTATGATAAAGGATTAAAGGACACTTTGGGTATCAATGTTGACTTGGTAAAAAAAGGAAAATTTGCTGATTTCGGATATCCTTTCATGCTGCCAATAATACCAATAGGTTTGCCTCTTAATCCGCTTGATAATGAACAAAAAGATATATTGGAAAAATATATAATGAATTCGTATGAAATGTTTACCAAAAAAGTTGCTGAAGGTAGAAATGTACCTGTGGATGAAATAAAGGAAGTTGCCCAGGGACGCATCTGGAGTGGACTTGACGGCAAAGAAAAGAAACTGGTGGACGTAATTGGAGGTTTGCAGGATGCAATTAATATTGCTAAAGAAAAAGCAGGAATTACAAATGACGAAAAAGTTCAAATCATTCAATTACCTCGCCCGGAATTCAACCTTTCTCTTAGTTTGCTCGGTATGATAGGTGTAGATACAGAAATGTTTAAATCCAAAGAAAATATTTTACTTAATTCCGTAAAAATGAGATTGGAAAATAACGGTAAACCAATGTTCACAGTACCTGTAGAATTTTACGACCAAGTAATCTGGAAATAATTTATAATTTTCAATTGTGTATTTAGGGGCGATATTAAAATCGCCCTTTTTTTTGTATATTTTTTTTAAGATTGGAATTTGAGAATCTGGATAGTAATTTAAATTTTACCACAACATTTCCATTTTCCTGCTGTAATATCTTTTCACTAATGTAAATTCCAATAATCCCTATCAAGCGAGCGGTACTGAATTGCTTCGCTGATATGGGCGGAGTTGATAGATTCGGAACCTTCCAAGTCAGCTATGGTGCGTGAAACTTTCAAGATTCTGTCATAAGCACGTGCAGAAAGTCCAAGTTTTGTCATCGCCATTTTAATCAAGTCTTCCGATGCAGAATCCAGTTCACAATATTTGCGGATTTGCTTGCTGCTCATATCTGCATTTTTGTAAACATGCTTCTGACCTTTGAACCTATCGATCTGAATCTGCTTTGCATTCAGCACTCTGTTACGAATCACTGCAGAACTTTCACCGGTACGTTTGCTTGAAATTTCTGTATAGTTCACAGCTGGTACTTCCACATGAATGTCAATTCTATCCAAAAGCGGACCTGAAATTTTCCCGACATATCTCTGTATCGCATTTGAATTACATGTGCAATTATGATGCTGGTCACCATAATGTCCGCAAGGACATGGATTCATCGAACAAATCAGCATAAAATTTGCAGGATAATCCACTGTTTGTTTTGTTCGTGAAATTGTAATCCTTTTCTCCTCGAGAGGCTGACGAAGTACTTCCAGAACATTCCTTGCGAACTCGGGTAATTCATCTAAGAAAAGCACTCCTTGATGCGAAAGGGAAATTTCACCGGGACGGATTTTGCTCATTCCTCCCCCAACAAGGGCAGCATCTGAAATTGTATGATGAGGAGACCTGAACGGACGAACAGTAAGTAATGGCTCATTATTTGATAATATTCCAGCAATAGAATGAATTTTTGTCGTTTCCAGTGATTCTTCAATCGTAAGAGGTGGAAGTATTGTTGTCAGTCTTTTTGCAAGCATGGTTTTTCCTGAACCGGGAGGTCCTATCATAAGCAGATTATGTCCGCCTGCAGCAGCAACTTCCAAAGCACGCTTTACGTTTTCCTGACCTTTCACATCATTAATATCCTGCAAATGATTCACATTCGCTTCGGCAAAGAGGCGATTAACATCCACAGTAGTCGGCTCAATAGAAATTTCACCTTGTAGGTATTTGAGTGCATTATCCAGATTCGCAATCGGTATAACCTCCACTCCTTCTACTAAAGCAGCTTCACGGGCATTTTCGACAGGCAGTAAAATTCTTTCGAATCCTTCTTGCTTTGCCTGCATTGTTATTGCCAAAATCCCGTTAACCGGACGCAAAATCCCTTCCAAAGCAAGTTCGCCAATGAATATTGTTTTCTGAACTTCATCAGTAGGATAAAATTCCAAAGCACCTAATATGCCAAGTGCAAGTGGGAAATCGAATCCGCTTCCCTCTTTGCGGATATTCGCAGGTGCTAAATTAGTAGTTACTTTTTTGCTCGGGAAAGGAATTCCTGAATTTGAAAGAGCAGCTGTCACTCTCTCACGAGCTTCTTTCACGGTGGCATCAGGCAGACCTACTACTTGAAAAGCAGGCAGTCCATTTTCTAGATTTGTTTCAATTTCTACAATAAATGCAGTTATTCCATAAACTGATGCAGAAAAGATTTTTGAGTACATATGTTTAATGTTATGTTATGAAATGACGCCCTCTTTTATTGCTTTATGCAAAAACAAAAGAATGTCCACTGTACTGATAATACCTACAAGATTTTTATCCCAATCCACAACAGGTAAGCACTCATAACTATTTTTAGTGAAAACTTCGAGTGCTTTTTGTATGCTGTCTTCAGGATAAAGCAGCTTCAAATCCTTGTTTAGCAAATTCTGGAAATCTTGTATAATATTCTGACTTGTACTTTCGGGATCATCTTCAAAATCGTAAAGACGGCGCAATGTATATTCGTAAATTTTTTGATGTTCTAGCATCCCAATGTACCGGTTATTCTCCAGGACAGGGATATGGTGCAGTTTTTCGGATTTCATAATCTCGTCGGCTGATTTCAATGTGTCCTGAATGTCCACTGAGAACACATTTCTGGTCATTATTTCCGAAATTTTCGTGAATTTCAGCATCTTTTACCTCCTCTTGAGATTTAATAAATATAAATTACGCAATTTTATTAATTAAACGAATAATAAGAGGTGAAAATTTTCACATCATCTTCACAAATTTACGCACTTCGTTCCCAATTCGTACAAAATACACTCCTGCCGGCAGTACTGACACATCAATTCGTACAAAATTCCTCTCCTTTGGAGGGGAGTCCCGATGCAATCGGGACGGGGTGGTTGCAAGCACCATATTCCCAAATACATCGTAAATCACAATCTCACTCATAGGTACTAGATTGTGTGCATCAAAAGTGATGAAGTCGGTCGCTGGATTTGGGAAAAGAATTAATCCTGTCTCATATTGAATATCTTTAATGGCGACACCATCAGTTGTAACAAAACGTGAAATTGAATAATTTGAAACCTCATCTTGATTTTGTGCAGTTACGAAGATTGTATAATATGTATTGGGTTTTAATTCTTTATAAGTCAAAGTTGTATCCATGTAATAATTTCTAGTATTGAATATAAATCTTGTATTAGTATTTAAATAATTTGAATAATAATTTTTCGATTCAAATAGAACTATATTATAATAAACTGCATTTGGAACTCTTTTCCATCGAAAAATAACTTCTCCCGGTGGCAAAGTATCCAATTGGTAAGGATTTTCAATATTATCGAAAGGATTGTACAATCTTGGGACATACAATTCAGGATATTCTAAACTTGTGGTTTGCAAAATTGAGTTTTCGCTTTGTAGTGTATCATTTAAAGAAGTCCCTATAAAGAAATAATTAAAATTCCTTTTCAAATTATAGACAGTCAAAAATGTATCAGCTACTACTGTATCAATTTGCTGTGTTCTTAAAGTTGTGAAATCGGAGGGAAGAAGGAAATTGTTCGAATTGTCCAATGTTGTATTAGCAACTCCATAATACCTGATTCTGTATTCAGTTGCACCTTGAACTTTATTCCAAAACAAAACATCTTTGTCAAATTTATGAACATTATATAAGACTTCATCTATTTTCAACTCAGGAGGTATAAGTGTCTTTCTATTTTCCATAACATAATATGATACATTGCCATTACCCCTATTGAAACTCTTAATCTGATTAAAATATGACAAATCTTTATCAAAGTCTGGTGGTTCTGGATTGATATAACTACCTACGAAAATTATTTGGTCTTTATTAATATAATTGTAAGAGGTAATAAAATTTTTGCGATAAGAAAAACCAAATTCATAGAGATATTCCCAGGTTTGTCCACCATTTGAAGTATGCATAAAAGCTCGGTTAGTATATGAATTCTCTGGATGAAAAATGCCTGATACTGTAATATGATTTTCGTCATAAATTCTAAATCCTAAAACTGAATCACCTCTGGGTGTTTCTAGGATCTTTTCCCAGGAATGCCCATAATTTGTCGTTTTTAACAATCTGTAAATATAATACTCCTTATAATTTTGGTCAGTTTTGGAAATCTGATTTAAAACATATAATATTTGTGGAGAAAGAGGAAATAATCTGTAAACCGGTTCTTTTATAGTGAAATCTATAGCATACTTTGTTTTAAATTCATCTTTTGTATAATAAATCATATCTTCAACATTGTCATAAAATACGATTAGAGTATCTTTAGAATCAGCACTAATACTTAATTGATTGAAACCATTAATTGGATTTGGGTCAGTATCTAATGGGTAAATTTTTGTGTAGGATTTCCAGCAATCATAAGTTTTTAAAATTTCGAAACCTTTGCCGAAGATGTTTAAATATTGTGCATATCCAATTTGATCGTTTATCATTTTAATGTCAGGTGGTAAAACTGTTGTTCTTCTCCAATACTTTATCATCCTAAAATTCCAAAGACTATCCGGATTAGAACCCCTTGTTAATTTAGCTATGTAGGGAGTATTTCTATAATTAATTTCTTTGAAAATACCTGAGATTAATATAGTAGAATCATTCAAGAAATAAAGAATAGTCGCACCTAAAGAATCTGTAGGGAGATTAAGAAAAATTTCGTCTGTCTTATCTCTTAAAGAAAAAATTCTCTGCCAGGATTTACATCTATCCTTCGAAATTTCAATATGATGATAATTACCTACATCTTCCCATTGTCCATAATAAATGCCGTTTTTAGGAAATGATTGAATTTGCTCTACAACGACTCTTGCAAATGTATTAGAATCCATTTGGAATAATGTAGGATCTACATTATTGTACATTCCCAGGTTAAATTGATTCCAATATAATGGGAAATAATAAGGAGATTGATAAACACTTATTGAATTGAAAAGATAATTTTCTTTGTCAGAAGTTGAATCCTGAAGAATTTTCAAGCCACCATCATATCTCGACCACTGAGGAGTTAATTGAGCAATTACTATAGAAGTATTAAGCAACAGAAAAATAATAAGTAATTTTGTTTTCATTAAACGATTTCGATTAAAAAATACAATTTAAAAAATTGTAAAAAGGATATATAGTTTAAACAACTGAAAATGTCATTTGTTACAAAATTTTAAAAAAAATTTACCTAACTACCACAAATTTCATTGTCCTAAATGCAATGCGTAAAGATTTTTTATTCCTTAGCTTTCGCCTCGTCCCAGTATTTATCCATTTGCTCCAAAGTCATTTCCTTGAGCGGTTTTCCAAGTTCTTCAGCACGTGCTTCAATATGTTTAAATCTTGATGTAAATTTCATATTTGTGAGCTGGAGTGCTTCTTCAGGAACTATGTCTTCGTAACGGGCTGCATTCACAAGCGAAAACAAGAAATCACCGTATTCTTCACGAATTCTTTCGTGATTACCTGATTTGATTTCATCTTTCAATTCTGTAAATTCTTCTTCTACTTTTTCCCACATATCTTCCTTTCTCTCCCAATCAAAGCCAACTCTGGAAGCTTTATGCTGTATTCTTTCGGCTCGTAGTAATGCAGGCAGATTTTCTGGCACACCATCGAGAGTCGATGAGCCCTCTTTCTTCTCAGTCTTCTTAATCATTTCCCAATTATTCAGGACATCTTCTTGTCCGCTCACCTGCACATCTCCAAATACATGCGGGTGGCGTGTAACCATTTTGGCATGAATTTTCTTGATGACTTCCCGCATATCAAAAGCACCTCTCTGCTCTGCCATGATTGAATGCATCACAATATGCAGCAGCAAATCGCCAAGCTCTCCCGCAAAATCTTCATCATCCTTTTTATAAATTGCATCAACTGCCTCGTATGCCTCTTCAATCGTTAGTTGTGCAATAGATTCATTAGTCTGTTCCTTGTCCCAGGGACATTCCTGACGCAATATCCACACAAGTTCGTAAAAAGATTTGAATAAGTCCAGTAAATTTTCAGGATTTTCCGGCATAGGTATTTTCGAATTTTCTTGAGTCATAATATTCGTTATTTTTTTCAATATTGACGAAAGAGGTAGGGATTTTGATAAATTTAGGAGGGAATTCCGGATTCTTTTCCTCTCTGCTTTTCTCACAAGTTATTGAATTTAAAAATCTCTATATAACTTTATAATTTAAACTAAAAAAATTCTTATATTTAACTAAAAATTTGTAATTTTATAGATAAGGGAATTTTAAATTCCTATAATTAAATTTGTATTTGAAATTTACCCTTTTAACTTGAAAATTTATAAATAATTATGGAGTGTGTATGGTTGGTATAGTGGGCTATGGCTCTTATGTGCCTCGCTATCGAATAAAAATAAGTACCATCGCAGACCAATGGGGCGACAATGCCGCAACAATTGAAAAAGGTTTGATGTTGCAAGAAAAAACTGTTCCCGGTCGTGATGAAGATACTATTACAATCGCCGTTGAAGCCGCTAAAAATGCTGTGAAACGTGCAGGAATTAATCCACAAGATATTGGTGCAGTCTATATTGGTTCCGAATCTCATCCTTATGCTGTGAAACCTTCGGGTACAGTACTTATTGATGCTTTGGGTATTGGTCCTCATGTACACGTTGCTGATTTTGAATTTGCATGCAAAGCAGGTTCTGAAGCAATGTTTGTTGCATATTCTCATGTTAAATCCGGCAATATGCCTTATGCAATGGGCATTGGTGCTGACACATCTCAAGGAGCTCCAGGTGATGCTTTGGAATATTCCGCATCAGCAGGTGGTTCTGCTTATATTTTCGGTTCAGAAAACGTTATTGCCGAAGTGATTGATACTCATTCATTCACTTCCGACACTGCAGACTTCTGGCGTAGAGAATATCAGATGTATCCTCGCCATGGTGGTCGCTTTACGGGCGAACCTGCTTATTTCAAGCATGTTTTGAATGCCACAGGCATTATCCTAGAGAAATCAGGAATGAAAGCATCGGACTTTGCTCATGCTGTTTTCCACATGCCAAATGGACGTTTCCCGCTTAAAGCCGGAAAAACATTCGGCTTCACAGACGAACAAATGAAACAAGGATGGATTGTAAATCTAATGGGTAACACTTACTCAGGTTCCTCAATCACTGGATTTTCCGCAATTATGGATATACTAAAACCAGGTGAACGTGCTTTACTCATTTCCTTTGGTTCAGGTGCAGGAAGCGATGCATTCGTTTTCGAAGCTACTGAAAATATTACTGCAGTGCAAAACAAAGCACCAAAGATTCGTGAAATGCTCGAATCTAATCGCACTTATCTTACTTATGGTCAATACGTTGCTTACAGAAGAAAAATTCAATTTAACGATTAGGAGGGAATAATGAGAGATGTCGCAATTGTAGGCGTTGGCCTCACTAAATTTGGTGAACTTTGGAATCAAGGTATCAGAGATATGTTTGCAGAAGCTGCTTTGGCAGCAATGGCTGATGCAGGCGTAGATAAAATTGACTCAATGTACGTTGGAGCTATGTCCAGCGGACTTTATTCATATCAGGAGCATACTGCTTCGGTTATGGCAGATTATATCGGGCAGAGAGGAGTCGCAAGTGCAAGAGTGGAAGCAGCTTGTTCTTCGGGAAGTCAGGCTGCAAGGACGGGCTTTTTCGAAGTTGCTTCAGGTGCAGCAGATGTTGTTCTGGTTGGCGGTGTAGAAAAAATGTGGGATGTGGATGATGGTACTTTCGTGCTGGCAACTGCATCAGATCAGGAATACGAAGCCTATGCTGGCGTTACTTTCCCAGGTCTTTATGCAATGATGGCTCAAGTTTATATGCAAAAGTACGGTTTAACTCGTGAAGAACTTGCACAAGTTCCAATTAAAAATCATCGTCATGCTGTGCATAATCCTTATGCTCAGTATCCATTTGAATTGGATATGAAAACATATTTGACAGCCGCACCAGTGGCTGACCCATTTCGTTTGATGGATTGCTCTCCAATTACTGACGGAGCAGCAGCAATTATTATGGTGCCGCTCGATCAGGCACATAAATATACAGATAAGCCTGTAAAAATCAAAGGAATTGGCTCCGCTACAGGACCAATCGCTTTGCATGACCATAAAGATTTGACTCGTTTGGATGCAGTGCGACTTTCAGCTGAAAAAGCATACAAAATGGCTGGTGTTGGTCCAGATGATATTCAATTCGCAGAAGTGCATGATTGCTTCTCTATTGCAGAAATTATTGTTGCAGAAGAACTTGGTTTCTTCCCTTATGGAACTGCCGGCAAAGCAATTGCTGCTGGGCAGGCAACTTATGGTGGTAAATTAGTAATTAATCCAAGCGGCGGACTGAAAGCAAAAGGTCACCCCGTTGGTGCAACAGGTGTTGCGCAATTAATTGAAGCAACTTTGCAGTTACAAGGTAAAGCAGGAAAACGTCAAGTAGAAAATGCAAAAATTGGCTTAACCCAAAATATGGGTGGTAGCGGTGGTACTTCAGTTGTTCATATTTTGGAGGCAGTATAATGGCTAATTCACAAAGATATACAAGAGAAATTCCTCATCGTTTCCGTTTGGAAGCACAGCGTTTCAGCGATGGATACATTTCATTGCCTAATCGTTACATTTCACCGGAAACAGGCACAAAGGAATTTGAAAATATTACCCTTTCGGGCAAAGGAACAATACTTTCCTATACAATTGTTCATACCCCTTCCGATCAATTCAAACTGGCAAAACCATATGCAGTTGCGATTATCGAAACAGAAGAGGGCGCACGCTTAACTTCGATGATAACAGATTCGGAATTCGAAGATGTGAAAATAGGAGCAAAAGTGGAACTAGTTTTCCGTAAAATTATGGAAGAAGGACATTCCGGAATACTGAATTATGGCTACAAAGCTATTGTAGTAAAATAGTTTATAAAGTTTGTAAAGTAAAATAAGTAAGGAACACGCATGCGTGTTCCTTACATTTTTTGTAGCTGTCATTCTGTAGGAGAACGGATTAGAACGGACGGATCACAGGTATTTAGTTTTAGATTTTAAATTCTACTGAATAATTTTTCTTGATTACTCAAAAATTATTTCAATTTATCAGATACGTAACAGATTCAGGTATTAAATTTACTAATTCTTCAATTGTTGTGTTTTTATCAAACATATTTCTTTATTTAATCAAACTCATTTGTGTTAAAAGGTAATGCTTCGGTTTAACACCAACAAATCTGCTTACTTCCTTTCCATTTTTCAGAATAATTAATGTAGGAATACTCCTTACACCGAATTTCATAGCTAGTTTTTGTTGTGTATCTACATTTAGTTTACAAATTTTCACATTTTCATCGACTTCGTTGGCAAGTTCATTTAGGATTGGATTCATCATTTTGCAGGGAGCACACCAATCAGCCCAAAAATCAACTAAAGCGATATTGCTTTTTGTAGTTGAATTAAAATTTTCATCATCCAGATTAACTATTTTGGGATTCGTTTCTTTCGCCGGAGTATTCTTCAATTTCCTGAAAGAAATTACAACATAAATAATAAAAGCTAGAACTAATGCTAAGATTATATATAGGACCATGATCATTTTTTTGCTCCAATTTGTTTATTTTAATGAAACCACACATTTCAAAAGAACATTAAGTGTAAGAAAATATTTTTTTTATTTACTAAATGATAAAAATCTGATTTCTTTGGTTTGGGAATCACATACTTCCTTTAGAATAGTATACTTACACCTAATACAGGTAAAATTCCGAAATCTTCTTTTACATTAGTAGTAACAGTGCCCTCTTGATTTGCCGAAAAAGTATAAGAGATAACGTTTGCTCTATTGTATATATTCCACAAATCAAGATAAGCATTGATTGACCAAGACCCGAGATTAAATGACCTGTCAATTCTTACATCGATTTTATGATAATCAGGATAACGAACAGAATTTCTTTCACCTTCAATTATAAAGTAATTTCCTTGTTTCTGAATTACACCGTTATATGGAGTATATGGATTTCCGGTCGCATATTGAAATTTCATTCCAACTTGCCATTTATCGAAAATTTCATAGCCAAAAATTAAATTCACAATGTGAGGTCTATCATATTCAAATAAATATTCATTTAAATTATCATCATCTTTTCGTTTGGATGTAGAATAAGAATATGAAAAACTACCAACAAATCCTTTTGTAAATTTCTTTTGCAAATAAAATTCAATTCCTTGGGTGTAACCACTCCCGAGATTATTTATAACGTAATTTGTATCGTTACCTGTTAATACATTTTTTAAATCTTTGTAATAAACTTCGATTGAAAATTTTGTATCTTCACTAAGTCTTTGCTCTATTCCGAAAACATAGTGAGTTGCCTTGCTGCTTTTTAAATCATGATTCAAGGTATCAATAGCAATTTGATATGATGCAGGTGTTTGGAAAAAATTCCCATAAGCAAAATTCAAAGAGGTATTTGCAAATAAATTATAAGAAGCAGAAATTCTCGGACTTAAATTTGTCTCATTCGTATAAGTAAAATAATCGTACCTCAAGCCGGTAGTAATTGCCAATTTTTCCAAAGGATGAATAGTACTTTGGGCAAAAGCAAAGTACTTTTCATTAATATTGGGGTAATATTGCAATGAAACAGCAGGAATAAGTTGCCCACTTTTTGTAGTATCTTGCGGACTCCATATATCATGAT
>MHAC01000014.1:30799-46375 GCA_001804565.1 Ignavibacteria bacterium GWF2_33_9
TATTTCAGTCTTTAATAAATACTCATCTTCTTTAATATCGTCACCCTTCAGATTTTTATCTGATTCAGTTCCTAAATGAGTGTTCCATCCATTACTTGAATATGATAAAGTAGTTAGCGCAAATGCATTCTGCGAAAACAAAGAGAGCCAATTGATCCCGAATGCGGCACCATAGTCATCTCTAGTCAAATAATCGTACTTAGATAATCCTGTGTCTTCTTTTGTTGGGCCTGATTTACTAATTTGGTCAAGGTAATAGAATCCTACAAGACTTATTTTATTATAATCATCAAGATTATAAGTTACTTTGCCGACAGCATCATAGTAACGAGGAGCAGCAGGTTTATTCATAGCCGCAGTTAATAAATCGAAAAAACCCCGCCGTATGGAGAATATCATAGAACTATTTTTATTTATCGGTCCATCAACTGTTACACCAAATCCTGCAAGATTTAAATTCACATCAGTATTGTAAATCTCCTTATTACCTTCATTCAATTTCATATCGAAAACAGAAGACATTTTGTCGCCATATTTTGCCGGAAAACCTCCGGTAAGGAAATCTACTTTTTTTAGTAAAGTTGGGTTTATAACACTTATCACACCCATTGATTCTCCGGAACGAGCAAAGTGAATGGGATTATAAATTTCGAGATTATCGAGCAAAGTCAAATTTTCGTCAGGACTTCCACCTCTTACAATTAATTGAGCGCTTTTTCCGCCAGCTGTCGAAACTCCTGGAAGCGATTGCATAACTCTGAAAATATCCTCCGCAGAACCAGGTGAACGTCTAATTTCTTGCGACTGCAAAGTCTTTGAACTTACAGGATTATCAATCTTTTTGAAGAAATAATCATCAGAAACTGTCAATCCCTCAAGTTTATATAAAACTCGATTCAGTTCGCCATTGACGGTTTTGTTCCTATTTGTAGAAACTAATATATCAGACAAAACAATTGGCTGATAACCAGTCATTGAGATTTTGATTAAATAATTACCAATTGGAACATTTTTAATCACAAAATATCCACTTTTATCAGAAATTGCTCCCAATTTAGTTCCGACAATACTTATTGTAGCAGACAATATTGGTTGCCTCGATTCTGCATCGATGACTTCACCAGATATGATACCGGCTGGCTCTTGTGATTTTGCATTTGAATAATTAATAATTAGAATAATTATTAACATCAATCTGAAGAAATTCTTCTTTTTATAATTTGTCATACTAAATTATTTATTTTGTACTTTTTTGAATGTCCAAAAAAGAATAAATTTTAACTCGTTTTAGTATCACTATTATTTTAATTTTATTGTTAATTTCGAAAATAATATTAAAACAATTTGTACATTTAAATCGTTTGAATCTCGCTAGAGATGTTAATTATAGATTTTAAATGATTTTTAACAAAGAAATAACTGATACAAAATTAAACGAACTTTTCACCAATAAAGAGAAGTGTTTAGAATTTCTTGCAGAATTGAAATGGACGGAAGGCTTTGTTTGCAAAAAATGTGGCAGTAATAACTATTGCTCTGGTAAAACTCCATTTTCAAGAAGATGCACCAAATGTAAGACTGAAGAATCCGCTACTTCAGGAACTATTTTCCATCACTGCAAATTTGATATTAGTAAAGCTTTTTATATTGCGTATAATGTATGTAAAGCAAAGCAAGACCTTTCTACTTATGAATATGCCCGAAGACTTTCTCTTCGTCAAATGACTTGTTGGCAATTCAAAGAAAAAATAAAAAAGGCAATTGAAGCTTCGGGTGAAATCCCCGAAAATTGGATTGAAATTCTGAAATAAGTTAATTATTGAGTTAATAGCCATTAAATACTTCAATTGAATCCTTATCATTGTGTTAAAATCAACTTTGGCTACTACTATCAAATCCTTTCGTTGTCCTTAAAAATATCAACTGCATTTATTCGTAAATTGACGATATTAAATTAATTACTCAGATATGGCATTTTATCAATTTACACAAACTCAAAAAATACCGGCAAACTTAGATTTTGTGTGGGATTTTATTTCAAGACCGGATAATCTAAAAGAGATTACTCCTCCTTATATGGGATTTAACGTTACGAGCAACAGCGGCGACATTAAAATGTACGCAGGAATGATAATTACATATATCGTAAAGCCCCTGCTTGGCATTCCAATGAAATGGATAACTGAAATCAGCCACGTAAAAGACAAAGAATATTTCGTTGATGAACAGCGAATGGGACCATACAAAATGTGGCATCATCAACATAAAATAGAAGCCATCGAGGGTGGAGTTTTAATGACGGATATCGTAACTTATATACCGCCTCTTGGATTTATCGGCGCAATTGCCAATACTCTTTTCATAAGAAATCAATTACAAAAAATTTTCTACTATAGGACAAAAGCCGTTGAAGAGAAATTTGGAATTTGGAAATAAAAACCGTTCATTCATGCTAAAAAGAACATATGAGATTATTCCCCAACCTCGATTACTCCAAAATTGTAAAAAGAATCTTTTGCTTCGTTTTTAATTTCTTTTACTTTAAGAGTACTATTTTCGTTAACTTTTACGTAACCTTTATTTATTAGGATTGAGTGCACTTGAGTAATTCCACTTTCGACATTCAGGCAACCAGATTCAGCAATAGTTATCTTATTACATTCATCGCTGCGTGAGTTTACAAATCCGAATATTACGACATCATCCTTCGCTGATGGTACTACCCCACCAATCCATGTAGCAGAATCATTCCACCTGCCACCTTCTTTCGTAGATTTGATTTCATCTGCAAGCAAGGTTGAAACAGATAAAATGAGAATAATATATACAATTGATTTTAATATATTCATGATTTTCCTGTAAGATATACTCAGAGTATATGAGAAAATGACAAAATCTATGCCAATAAATTATTATTTTTTGTTCTAATCTTTATAATTGACAATATTTGTTGCCATTCCATTAAAAACGAAAAAGTGAAGCGGCAGTACCGTGTACCAATATAACCTCCCAAAAAGTCCTTTTGGGCGGAAGGTTGCAGTTTGAATAAGTTTATTATCTTTTACATGAAATTCAAGCCATGCTTCGCCGGGTAATTTCATTTCAGCAAATAAAAGCAGGCGTTTTTCCTTTTTATTGGCATAAAGCACACGCCAAAAATCCAAGGCATCGCCGACATGGATCTCTGCGAAATTTGTTCTTCCTCTTCTCAGACCAACTCCACCGGAAAGTTTGTCTAAAAATCCTCTTATATTCCATAGCCATTTCCCATAGTACCAGCCACGCTCTCCGCCAATGGACCAAATGTTCTGCAAAACCTGTTCTTCATCTTGCGAAATTAATCGGATTCTTTTGTCAAAAAAACATCCGTGTGTAGGCACGTTTATCTGTTCCCGAAGGGAATTCAGGGAGAAACTTGAAACCAGCGAATCTTTCCAGCTGGAAATTACGTCGTTTTGTTCGATTTTTTGGAATGCAAGTTCTACAGCTTCTTTGTAAGTAATTGGAGTGATGTTTAACATTTTACCAAGATTATTTTCTTTGGCGATTACTTCCACTTTCATGCTGTTCACTAGATTGACAGCAAGTTTATATGATGTTCGAGTTACGAAAAATAGCCAGTAAGATGAAATTCGTGGAGTCATTACGGGAATTGTGAATATAAATCTCTTTAGACCTCTTACCTGAGCAAATTGAAGTAGCATTTTCTTATAATTCAATATATCCGGACCTGCAATGTCGAAGGATTGATTAAAGGTATCTTCTTTCAATAATACTCCGGTAAGGTATTCAAGCACATTTCTTATTGCAATAGGCTGAGTTTTAGTCTTGAGCCATTTTGGAGTAATCATTACAGGTAACTTTTCGACTAAGTCCCGGATTATTTCGAATGAGGAACTCCCGGAACCTACAATAATGCCTGCTTTTAGTGCGGTTAGAGGGATATCGCTTGAGCCGAGTATTTCTTCAACTTTTTTCCTGGAAGCCAGATGCTTGGATAATTTTTCAGTATTTGTAATTCCGCCTAAATAGATGATTTGCCGGGCATTCATCTTTTTCACTAATTCAAGAAAATTTCGAGCAGACAATTCTTCAAGTTTTTCAAATTGATTCGTATCGCTCATTGAGTGAATTAAGTAATAAGCCGCATCGATATTTCCTAATGAATTATCGTATTCAATTTCTTTTAAGAAATCGACCTCGAAAACAGTGATTTTATTGCTATCAAGATTATCAGCATAGAAGCGGTTTTTATCTCTGACGCAACAAATTACCTTGTGACCTTGCATAAGCAGCTCAGGCAATAGTCTTTTGCCTATATAACCATTTGCACCTGTAAGCAGTATTTTCATTGCTAAATTTTCCTTATTTTAATTCACTCAAATTTCCGACCATCTCCATTCCTGCACTCTCACCTTTGCCTTCGTAAATCAGGTTTCCTCCCAAGGATAAAACTCTAATTCTTATACTGGCATCAATACTTTCATGAATCACACGGTCCATTTCGCCGAAAACCGGAGCTTTCAGGGCACCATTGCTTTTATTCTTTCCGTATATTTCAATAAGATAATTATTTGCTTTAATTATTATATTTACTGTATTTTGAGAATACTCAAGTTCAGAAATTATTGCTCCGGTGTATGTTGCAAAAGTTATCGTTTTTCCATTATGATGAAAAAAGCCGAGAAATCCTGTGAAAGTTCTTCTAATCCATGGAATTCGTGCAACGGACAACATAAAGGAAGTTCCCGCTTCCTGAAAATGATTAGTCTGCATCCAAATCCACGATGAAGGCATTGAAGTTCCCCAATCTTTTTCGATATAACCCCGCCCATTGGAAAAATCCATTTTCCCGCCATTGAAAGTTATCTCGCCATCTAATCTATGGTCTAAACTCACAACCCCGTGATAACATTCCATAAAAGGCATATAGCGATACCAGCCCATAATCCCAGGTCGCCTGAGTGTAGCTTTATAGACGATTTTATCAGAAATTGAAATACTGCCGGAGAATTTGTTTTTCCCATCATCTAAATTCAAGCTAAAGCCTTTCTCTGAGAAATAATTGTCAGCAATTCTAACTTCAAATCCTTTATTTGAAAATGAAAAATCTTCAGCGGGAAAGCGAAAATAATATGTTTCTCCGCTTTTACCATTAATTGCCTGAATAAATGAATGAGCATTTTCTCCAACAAGTGAAACTCCCGGAATAAATGACCAGCAATATTCTCCGCTTTGGCTGACATTTTTGAAGTACCAGCCCTCGAAGTATTTCTCTTTTCTCCTGCTTCCTTGGAACCATTCCGGATTCCAGATTTTCCTCCACTCGTAAATCAAGGAGTGTAGTGGTTTTCCGAAAGGTGAAAGGGAATAGTGCTTTTGGATTTTGCTCATAATCTTTCCTATTTCACCAGCCAGGGTGCTACATAATCTGCCGGTCTTTTCTTAACAATCGGCGTTTCGGGAACAAAAGTAATATCAATTTGCTCGATTTTTCCATTTTCAATTTTGTACAAAAGAGATTGATATGGCTTGAATTCTAGAGTTAAATCATAGTCTTTACCTTCATACTTAATATTAATTTTTCTGGTCTTCGTTTCTGTTTCCAAAGACTGTCCATATTCCATTGGGAACTTTAGCCGATTACTTTTCGGATTAGGAAAGAAAGCGTAAAGCGTTTTTCCTTCTTTTCTGCACCAGTGATTTGGTATGATATCTCCTGTAATAAAAGGAGCAATATCTTCAGGCAAATCACTAATTACATGCTTTGATTTTTTTAATTTGACAACTAAATCTGCATAATCTTTGCGAGATACTGCTCCGGGCTGCTTTGGATCTTTCTTCAAGATTATCTGAAGACCTTTTCTTGCTAAATCATTCAATCTTTTCAGAACTTTATAATCCAAATATTCCGAATTGACATAAAGTGCCTTATATGAGGCATCTCCTATTTGCATCACTCCTAGTGTAACTTTTGCTTTATCGAGGAATTCTCCGTTTATCCAGGTTGGACTGTATCCGGCTAATTCATCCGGAAAATACACATAGCGCATCTCATAATATCCCCAAGCCCAAATAAACTGCTTATCTTTCGGCATCACTCCGGCTGTCCAAGCATCTTCGGTAGGCAAATAAACTGCGATATCGGAATAAGTTTTTCCTCGCCGCATATGCGAAGCTACTTTTCCCAAATATCTGTTAAAATTACTAACTTCCTTTGCCATATTGCTTGACGAGCCGATATGAGTTGTGGCATAGAAATTCACGGTATCCTGACCAGCAGGGTTATGGGCTTTACCGTGCCAGATAATATGGTTAATTCCATTTGCAAAAAGGGCATCCGCCACTAATTTCAAATCAGCCGTTTGCTCCTCTCGAATGTAATCTCGGGGCCAACCGTAAAGGCAAGTAAATGTTTCGGATGAAACATATTTCTTCCTGGTTAGGAGTGCCGAAGAGGCAGGAATAGAGCAAAACTCCGGTTCGAAAAGCATCGACTCACCTTCGGGAATATCCATCAGTGCATAACCGGAAATCAAGTCGCAAGGAGCTCCCGAAACCTGTCCACGTGAATAAATTCCCTTTTTATTTAAAGCCTTAGTATAGTCTTTGTAGAATCTGATTACTTTATCGGAAATCAAGCACATATAATCGTATAGATATTTGCTGTTTCGTGGTGCATAGATTGAATCCATATATTTAGTAATGTCGTAACTATATTTCGTTTGGAAATCCTCAGCGAAACCATCGCACCAAAGCTTTTCTGTCTCCACTTCCCAACTGTCAATAAAATATGATGGTGATAATTTTGTTCTTATTCGGGGGAAGGCATCGATTAAACGTTCAAAATAAGGTTTATAGTTTGATGGTGAAAGGTGGTCAATCACATATCCCGGTTTCGGATGCTGCCAGGAACGAGTAATCTCCTGTCTCCATTTAGGTTCACCATACTTTTGCGTTGCCTGGTCGAAAGTCACATAAGTATCGCCAAAGGGCCAGAGAGTACCGAAAGTCAGGTCGCATCCTAGATCAATTGACTTAGCATAAGATAAAGTGTATTCAACAATCCTTGTCCATTCCGGACTAAGCCATTCCTGACGTGGAGTATAGGTCGTATCCTTCGGATTGAACCTATTTAAGGGATAAACCCAGGCAACTTCCACGCCACCGAAGCCATTGGCTTTAAGCCAATCTAGATTGAACCTGACATCTTCTTCCTTAATCATCGAAGCGAACCACCAATAGCGTGTATATGGTTTGGAACTGATAATAATTTTATTTTCTGAATGTGAAGATTTGCCTCTGGCAATTAATTCAGGCGAAATAAATGAAGATAAAACAAAAAATATTATCAATATATAGTATTTTGACATACTTATCCTTAAATCATAATTAATTAATTATGGAATCATAAATGCAAATTAAGAAAAAAATGAGGATTACAAATTTTAAATTTTAAATTTTAAATTTTAAATGTAACATGCGAGAACCATGAAGTAGTTCAATATACAGAAAAAATACTTAGCTCTTGCTAAGTCTATACAAAAATCATTTTCAATTTTCAATTAATGCATGGATTCTTCGCTGGACACTCAGAATGATAGACAAAAAAGGCGGGAAATCCCGCCTCTATATTTAATCGTATTTTTATGCTTGCTACAAACTAATTGTTGGGATCTTCAATTACTTTAGCACTATATCCCAAATCATTTATTAATTTGTTCAATTTCTCTGTATTTGTAATTGAACTATCATATGTAACATATGCAATCTTTTCGTCAAGATCAAGATAAATATCGTAAACGCCATCTTTTTGTTTGAGGTCATTCTCGATAACATCTTTATCGTAAAAGCTATTTATTCCAACAAAAATTTTACATTTTCTTTGGGACTCCGATTTTGTTTGTCCTAAAGATTTTGTGGAAATATCGTTAGCGGCTATATTTTGAGCCGAGAAACTAATAGTTGAGAAAAGACCCAACATAAACAAAGTTGTATATAAGAACTTTTTCATTGCAACACCTTTTTAAGTAATAAAATTTAAAATATTAGTTATGTCTAATAATATATTTAGTATAGACTAAAGCAAAGTGTTGTTATTTTAAAT
This sequence comes from Ignavibacteria bacterium GWF2_33_9, assembly GCA_001804565.1. GTDB lineage: Bacteria > Bacteroidota > Ignavibacteria > Kapaibacteriales > UBA2268 > GWF2-33-9. Next base: position 38,907 of record MHAC01000014.1, read on the forward strand.
ATGTTTAGAATATTGTATTTTATTTTAGCAGTTCCTCAATTTTCTTTTTCATAGCGTCGTATTCATCTCTATCGAAAAGGCGGGTGAGGAAAGCAATTTTTCCTGATTTATCGATTATTATATTTCGGGTAACTCCTGAATCTTTTTCAGCATAAAGTTCGAATATTGCTCCGTTAGTATCGAGTGCAATTGGGTATGTAGTTTTTGCGACTTTAATGAATGGAGGAATTTTATCCGGCGATTCCTTTAAGTCAATGGCTATCAGAACAAAATCGGGATTATCCTTCATTTTCTGCCAGATTTCTGCTTCGATATGGGGCATTTCCTTTAAGCAAACACTGCACCAGCTTGCTGTTACCTGAAGCATAACGACTTTACCACGCAAATCGCTTAGCTTTACTTTTTGCCCGGTATAATAGTTGATTACGAAGTCCGGAGCAGTATCACCGATTTTCACTTTATGCTGTGGATTGGGCTTATCTTCGAAGCGATACATTACTTATGCAAAAGCAAAATACGAAGGTTAGTATAACTATTGTATGTATTTTTTTCATAACTTAATTACTCCTTCTGCTTCCATTTCTAAAAAATTATTATCCCAATTTGAGAGTCCACCTTGAATCACGAAGTAATTTAAATAAAACATTGCTACATTCAAATCTGGAGAAATCCATTGGCACAATTTATTGAATTTTGGATATTTATTTTTCAAGGAATCAAATTGTGGTTTAAAAAATAAATTAATTCCGCTAAAATCCTGATGCTGAAAGGTGTGTACAAACTCATGTGCCATCATAAAATTGAAATCATAGTATTCGGATTCAGCATTATATACAATCCCATTTACGGGAGTTAAAGCACCAAAATTATCTAGGGATGTAGGATCTTCCGGATTTGCATAGATATCGGTTTTGAAAATAAAAGTGCCGGACTGTATTGTTTTTTTAAATTCTAAATTTCCTTTAGTAGCTAAATATATTGTTCCTATAAATGTTAAGGGCAAGATTTCGGGTTGAATCGAAAACTTATTAGTGTTTACTTCAAAACGTACAAAACCAAAATCATAGTGAAATTTATCCCAAAAATTGATATTTTCAGCTCCATTCTCGACAATTGAATTGCCAATAGAATAAACAAATCTGGAAGCATAAGCATAACTTAGATTTTGTTCTGTTGATATTAATCTGTTGAGCTTTTTTCCATGAAACATGATATAACCACCTGCTGAACCTACCAAAAATCCTTTGGCAAATGTTTGCAAATATGATTCATCTTTATTCTTATTAATTACAGCACCAATTCCGCTAGTAAATCCACCAACAAGAGTATTGAAAATAGCAGATTCAGTTTTAATATCCCTGCATTGAAGGTTATTTGAAGGAGTAAGAGTTAGGATAAGGAAATAAATTAACAAAAATATCTTTTTCATAATTTTTCTCTAAATTAATTCTCTCTTTAAGTAAATTCCAGTTAATGATTCAGGATTCTCGACGATTTCCTGAGGTGTGCCGGTCGCTACGATATAGCCGCCTTTGTCGCAGCCTTCGGGACCGAGGTCGATTATCCAGTCAGCAAATTTGATTACGTCCAAATTTTGCTCCATAAAGAAAACTGTATTGCCTTTCTCAACTAATTTATCTAACATATCGAGCAGGACACGAATATCTGATTTGTTTTCATGATTTTTTCTATTTAGAATTAACAAACTTAATAATAAATTTGTAATTTGCTAACCTACCTTACGAAAACAACACATAAAAAGCTTTTTTTAAACGCAGAACCCAAAAATAATAACGAGTTAGGAATTAGAAATTACTGATTTTAGATTTAATTGGAACAGCACTGGATTCCGGGTCAAGCCCGGAATGAAAGCCGAACAGCTTGGATTCTTCTTGGCGATCAGTATGATAGCCCTAAAAAAGCAAAGAACACGCATGCGTGTTCCTTGCTTTTTTTGTATTGACGGGATTCCCCGCCCCATTTTTATTTATTCAAATATCCCAGTTCCTTAGCGGTTGTTGTGAATACTTCGATGATTTCATCAAGATGTTCTTTCTTGTGAGAGGACATATACGAAGTACGCATCATACTCATATTAGGAGGAACTCCCGGCGGGATAAAAGCATTAACAAATACGCCATTATCGAACAATTTACGCCAAGTATAAATTGCACGCATATCATCACCAACAATTACAGGAATAATTGCTGATTCATTTTCCATGATATTGAAACCTCTTTCCACAAACAAACTGCGAATATATCGCACATTGCTTTGGAGTTGGTCAACAAGTTCAGGATGAGCTTCAAGAATTTTAAGTGCTTCCAAAGCAGCGGCTACCGAAGGAGGTGTCGGGCTGGCGCTGAAAATCAAGGCAGGTGAATGATGTTTGAGATAATTAATCACCCTTTCCGGACCTGCAACAAATCCACCTAATGAAGCAAATGTTTTGGAAAAAGTACCGACAATCATATCAGTTTCTGCTTCACAATCATGATAACTTGGTGTACCACGACCTCCTACACCAATAACACCAATTGAATGTGCATCATCAACCAAGACTTTTGCATTATACTTATGAGCAACTCTATTGATTTCTGGTAAATTGCAAATTTCTCCGGATACTGAAAAAATTCCATCGGTAACAACTAATTTTCCTGCATCAATCGGAATACGGGATAGTACATTTTCTAAATCTTCTATATCTGCATGTTTGAAACGTTTGAATTCAGCAAAGCCACCTTTTGCAGTGATGCAGGCATTCATAATACTAGCATGATTTTCCTTATCGCTTATTACGTAATCGCCTCTTTCAACCAGCGTGGAAACGACACCCATCGCAGTTTGATATCCTGTGCTAAAAAGTAAAACAGCTTCTTTCTTCAAAAATTTAGCTAAAAGCTCTTCCAATTCAACATGCAAATCCAATGTACCTGTAAGGTAACGTGAACCCGAACAACCTGTTCCATACTTTTCAATTGATTTAAGTGCAGCTTCCTTCACTAGCGGGTGAGCAGTAAGACCAAGATAATTATTCGAGCCTGCCATTATAATTCGGCGGCCTTCAATGTGCACAACAGGTCCTTCATTCTCCTGAATCTGGTGAAAATAAGGGTAAAGACCAGCTGCCTTCACCTCATCTGCTCTTGTAAAATCGAAACATTTTTGAAATAGATCCAAATGAACCTCTATAATTATATTTAAATATTCAATTTTTTATTTTCAACATTCAAAATTACTAAATTTTGATAATAAAATGCTTTTTTTTGTTAAGATTTCTGATTTATTTTTTCTATTTTGTAAATTAGAATAATTAATAATTTTTGTGAACACTTACATACTCCAAATACCTGCAATTACCTTCTATCCTAATTATATTTCCTCTAAATACAAAGAGTGAAATTGGAGTATTTACGCAGCAAGAAGTACTATTTCATACCTAATTCACCCATAATAAATTTCCATTCCAGATATTGATTTTCAACCATTTGCTCAATAGATTGCCCCGATCCATGACCACTTTCGAAATCAATATAAAGCAAAATAGGATTAGTTTGAGATTCTAAATTTTGCAATGCGGCAGCGAATTTCTTTGCATGCAAAGGATCCACACGTGCATCATTTTCTCCGGCTTTGATGAACATTGAAGGATAATCTACACCCATGCGAATATTCTGATATGGTGAATATTTTACAATATAATCGAAATCTTCTTTATTATCTGCGCACCCATATTCAGGTATCCAATATCGAGCAATAAGGAATTTATGGTAACGCAGCATATCCAACAGCGGCACAGCAATAATTGCAGCCTTGAATAGGTCTGGTCGCTGCACAACAGTCGCTCCCGTGAGCAATCCGCCATTACTTCCACCACGAATCAGCAGCTTCTGAGGATTTGTATATTTCTCAGCTATTAACCATTCACTTCCTGCTATAAAATCATCAAATACATTCTGTTTATTGCCAAGCATCCCGCTTCTATGCCAATTTTCGCCATATTCATTACCACCTCGTATGCAAGCTATAGCATATACTCCTCCACGATTGATGAATGATGCTGTGGAGCCTATGAAATTCGGTTTCATACTGATATTAAATCCACCATAACCATAAAGCATTGTAGGATTATTTCCATCAAGCACAACTCCTTTCTTGAAAATTAAAAATATTGGAATTTGCGTACCATCTTTGGAAGGGTAAAACATCATTCTGGAAATAATATCAGTAGTATTCACAGGTGCTTTGTCCTGATAAAAGAAATTCCAAACCAGGCTGTCTTCGTTCAACTTAAAAACTTTCGTTGGATTTGTGAATGTATTGAGCGAGATGGTAATATCTTTGGAAAATTTGTCGTACCCAATTCCCGAAATATCACCAAGTTCAGGCGGCATTAGTTCCTTCACAAATTTTCCATCATAATCGTAGAGCATAGCCTGAACAAGTACATTTTTCTTAACTTTAAGTATCACATATTTTTCTGTTAGAACAATTCCTTCCAAAGTCAAATTTTTCTTTTCTGAATAAAATTCATCAGCATTAGCATATTCAGGTTTAGTTAGGTCTGCCACCATCAATTTGAAGTTTGGAGCATTTTCGTTTGTATAGTAAAAAATCTTATTATGCTTTGTTGCAATATCGAAATTGAATGTATCGCTGGAGCATATTACTTTTCCAGTATCAAGAGTCCCCTGCTTACGAATTCTTATAGTTTTGGAATAAAAATCACCGTTTGTCAAGAAGGTAAATTCACTTTCGTCATCATCCCAGATATTGAAGAAATCCTTGGCATCTTTCGGTGCTCCAACGAAAACATCATTTTTCATATTATTTCCATCGGAAATTTTATGTAAATATGTTGGAATAGGTATTTGCTTTTCAATAATCTCTCTGCTGCGAATGGAAATATAAGCACTTTTTTCATCTTTGCACCAGTTAAAACCACTTAGATTTTCTATAGGATCACCGAGAACTTTCCCATTTTTAGTGTCAATAATCCTATAAGTATAAATTTCATTTCCCTGAAATTGCAGCCCAATTGCGGCCCGAGAACCATCTTCTGTGAGCGCCATTCCTCCGGGAGAGCTTTTACCGGATGGATCGAAAAGCATTGGATCGAAGATTAATTTTTCCTTACCTTTCAGCACTGTATAGAGTTTGCTTTGTTGTTCCCCTTTTTTTCGGGCCCAGAAAAATTCCCTTCCATGCTTAAAAAAAGAGACTCCCCGATAATCTCTGTCAATATTCAATCGCAATTCATCTTTTAATCCCTGAATTTCCGGAAATTTATTATTCAGATAATTAACTGTATAATCGTGTTCTTTATGTGACCATTCCTTCACTTCAGGATTGTTCCTATCTTCTAACCACTGATAATTGTCTGTGAAGACAAAATTGTGGAGATTGTATGTGAAAGGAACTTTCGCTGTTTGAGGAGGATAAGATTTTTGCGACATTGTAATCGAAAAGTTAATAAATAAGATTGCAATAATTAGAATATACTTCATTTTACTTAAAATTTTTTCTGAAAAAATATGATATTGCAAAATTAAGTATTTTTCATCAATTTGTGTAAAAAAATTAACACGTGTTAATCATTATTTCACAAATTTTCCGTAATTTAATAGACTTAATAAATGTTGTTTTAAGAAAATTATAAAAAAATGGAAGTTTTAATTGTAGATGATAATATAGAATTTTGCTCTACTATGGAAGATATTGTGAAATCACTTGATTATTCCACAAAAGTTTTCAATCATACGCAAAATGCTATGAATTATATTAAAGAAAAATCAACTGAAATAGGTCTGGCACTTTTCGATATTGAATTTGCAAAAAATGATCCCTGGAGTGGAATAGATTTGCTCGAATTTGTTCATAGGGAACATCCAACAATACCTGTTGTGATGATATCCGGTAAGGGAACAATTTCGACAGCAGTAAAAGCCACAAAACTAGGTGCATTGAATTTTATTGAAAAATCAATACTGAATAAAGACAAAATAAAAGAAGTACTGGAAAGTTCCTTCCTAAAGTCTTTTGCAGAAGATGATGAAGAAATCCGAAAATTCCTTCTGGCAAATGGTATTATTACTAATAGTAAACCAATGCTTGAACTTGGCAGAAATATTATCAGATTCGGACGAACAGATTTGAACGTTCTTATAACCGGGGAAACCGGTACCGGTAAGCGATTGGTTGCTAAAGCACTACAAATGGCAAGCCGCAGAAATCGTTATCCTATTATTACAGTGGATATTCCAAATATACCGCATGATTTGTTTCAAAGTGAACTTTTTGGACATATAAAAGGTGCATATTCCGGAGCAGTTGAATCCAAAAAAGGGCTTTTCCACGAAGCAAATCATGGAACAATGTTTATGGATGAAATCGGCGATTTGTCTCTTGATTTGCAATCGAATCTTTTCATTCCAGTGGATGAAAAAGTCATCAGAAGAGTTGGTTCAGTTCAAACAGAAGAAATTGACGTACGCTTTATTTCGGCAACAGACAGGGATTTGGTCAGAATGATGGATGAAGGAAAATTCCGTGAACAACTTTACCATCGCTTGCGTGAATGCGAGATCAATATTCCTCCATTAAAAGATAGGAAGGACGATATTCCTGCAATTGTAAATCATTATGTGCAAATTCATAATCAAGATTATGATGATAATAAATATTTCCCTCAACCCACACTAGATTTTTTGATGGATAAAGAATGGAAGGGCAATGTAAGAGAGTTGGCAAGCGTTGTGAAGGTTGCAGCTCAAACGATTAATGAAGAAGAAATTAAAATATCACATGTCGATAAAATTATCAATACTCAGTCCAGATCGCAAAACTATGCTAATTCTTCATTAGGTTCTAATGCTACTTTGAAAGAGGAATTGGCTGAAGTGGATAGGATAAAAATTGAAAATACTCTGAGAGATAATAACGGAAATGTGAGTAAATCTGCAGCTAAACTCCAAATTAGCCGTGAAACTTTGCACATCAAAATCCGCAAATACGGTATTGATGCTCAGAAATACAGAAAGAAATAGAATATAGTTTAATAATGAAAACAGAATTTGGCAATTTTCTTAATCAGGAAATTGCCTTTTTTCTTATTATTATAATTTTGCGATTGCTTCGAATACAGTTTTTGGAAAAATATAATCCATACAACTGTAATCAGGATTTTCGCATACACCTTTGAAATAGCATTTGCATTCCTTTTCCGGTTGTATTATTTCACCACGACCATAAAGTTCAAATTCATTCGGATTGAAAATATTGTTAAATAATATTATATCCTTTTTTAGGCCTATACCTAAATGCAAACCCATTGTAACCCCGGTCACCAGAGCATCGGTTTGATTGATAAGCGCAATAAATTCCTTTAGAGGAAAATATCCCAAATATTGTGCATTAGTTCTTTTTTGCAAACGTGTATTTCGTTCATTTTCCTGTTCACCACCAAGTAA
>MHAC01000014.1:46404-56257 GCA_001804565.1 Ignavibacteria bacterium GWF2_33_9
ATTCAATCAACTCTGCCCAATTATCTTCAGACCAAAGACGTGCAGTCCATCTGGCACCACACCCGGTATTCAGTCCAATGATTTTTTTTCCTTCATTTGGAATATAAAATTTATGAGATTCATCCACTTCCAGGATATATTCTTCACCGGAGAATTTAGCTCCGATTAGTTCAAACACTTCTTCCGGATATGACTTGGTATTTGCTTGACTTAAATCATCGAAAATGCCTGTATTATATTTATGGCGGGCATATTCATTCACAGGTACCGGCTTCCCGTCTGCAAGAGCAAAACCGGATTTGCGGTCTGCTTGTAATTGATTCATTAACGAACAAGCATAAATATCTTTATCCAGGTTAATTACCCAATCAAATTTTATACCTTGCAAAGTTAGAAGATTTTCCAATGATAAATTGAGTTTTTGGTCAACTTGTGCAGGCAAAACTTCGGGTGTATAAGTAAGCCACCAAATTTCGTAGCCTGAGTATTCTTTTGCAAAATAATGTAGTAAAGGTGTAGTGCGAATTACGTCCCCAATTGCACCCAATTTAATGATGAGTATTCTGCCGTTTCTTTTTTCATAATAAGGACATTTATCGCAGTGTACTCCTTGTGATTTATGAGGTTTGCAAGGGATATCACCTCGAAAATGCTTGCAATCGTATTTAATATCCATTTTTAAGTAATTTTCTTATAATTATAGTTCGTACATAAAGAGGAATGAGAAGTTCAAATTCCAAACGTAAGATTCTTTTATTTCAAAAATTTTGAAAGGTGTAAGTAATTCCCTGCGAGAATCATCTTTACCTACTAAATTCATAAGAGAAAGTCCAACACTTGCATTTAGTTTAATTGGGTCGAAAAGTTTACCTTCCACACCAACTCTTGCAAGTGCACCAAGTCTGACAGCGTTAGGTTTTGTTCTATTATTTATTAATGTATCCAAATCCGGGAAAAAGAAATATTTTTCTTCCCATGTTGATGAAATATTGGAAATTGACAATGCTCTGAATTCAAGACTCACATAAGTTTTTGACTTGATAAAATTCAAATCCTGCATAACATAACTCAAACCAATATAGGGAGTTATTGCAGTGAAAGTATGCGCCCAGTGGTCTTCGATATATGGTCCGATTGGAATTCTTTCTTTTGCATTAAAAAACTGATAATCAACTCCAAAAGGGATTCTCCATCTTTGCTCTTCATCAATAGGTACTGTCACTCTTACTTCAAGCCCGGGTTGAGCACCCAAAAAACCACCTCCAAAAACAAATGGTTCGACTGTAGCTGAAGGCTGCATAGTCAATTTTCCTGGATTATTACCGAGAATTTGTGATGTAGAAAGTCCAACTGAAATTGAAGTATGCTTGAAAAATTGGCCATAACTTATATTTGATGTTATGATAAGCAAGATAATTATTAATTTTATTTTATTCATTAATTTTCGAGTTAAAATGATTCTGAAATACTATATATGTTTTTATTATTTTGCATGTGATGCTTCACTAGTAATTCACCCAGCAATCCTAGTGAAATAAACTGAATTCCAACAATAATTAATGCAATTCCTAATTGCAAAAGAGGGCGATTACTAAGATTTTTCTCTCCCATAAACCATTGCAAAGTGAGAACAACATTTGTGATAAATCCAAGCAAAGTAAAAATCGTACCTATTGCACCAAAAAAATGAAGTGGTCTTTTCATATACTTCGCAGTAACTAATACGGTAAGTAAATCTAAAAAACCATATACAAATCGTGATAATCCGAATTTGGTAATTCCGTATTTCCTTGGATGGTGCTGTACAGGTATTTCTGTAACTTTAAAACCATCAAAATGTGCAAGAGCAGGTAAGTATCTATGCATCTCACCATATACTTGCAAATTCTTAACAACTTCGCTTCGGTAACCTTTTAGTCCACAGTTAAAATCGTGGAGTCTAACCCCACTCATCAGAGATGTTGTATAATTAAAAAGTTTTGATGGGATTGTTTTGGATATCGGATCATATCGTTTCTTTTTCCAACCGGAAACCAAGTCATATCCTTCTTTCAACTTATTCAATAAATTTGGTATTTCGTTAGGATCATCTTGCAAATCTGCATCCATTGTAATAACATATTTACCTTTTGCTTTTTGGAAACCGGCTGCCAGTGCTGCGGATTTTCCGTAATTACGTCTAAATCTTATGCAATGAATTCTTTTATTTTCCTCTTTCAATTCCTTAAGTATTTTAAAAGAATTATCAGAAGAACCATCATCAATAAATATTATCTCATAATTCTCAATTGCAGCAGTTTGAATTCCCATTAGAATTTGTTTAGTAAGTTCAGGCAAGGATTCTTCTTCGTTCAGCATCGGCACTACTACAGACAGTTGAAGTATATTCTGCCGTGAATCAAAATCCTGTCTTCTTGCATGAAGTGCAGGTCTGTTTCGATTTACATCAGAATCTCTTCTGTTAATATTTTGCTTGTTCTTTTGAAGATTTTGAGTCATAAAATATATAATTATAATTAAATAATTCTAATTTTTCCCGGATTATTTACATATAATCAGTTTTTTGACGAAATTCTCTCCTTTGTCATTTTCGATAGAAATCAAATAATTTCCGGTTGAAAAATTTCTAATATCGATAATTTCTCCATCATAATTTTCAAAATTAATCAATAATTTGCCAAAAATATCATAAATTCTAATTTTTTTTATGCTTTCATAATTATTGAAGTAAATATAATCTTTTGCGGGATTTGGATATATATTAAAGTACTTATTTTCAAAATCGGTAAAGTAAATAGAATTTGGATCAACTGTATAATGAGCATAAATTTCAAATTCATCTACTAATTCTTCATAATTTGTTTTTTCGGATACTTCTGCCATATTTACACGGAAGAAATTTCCTCCATATGGATCCGAAATTATTGCTGAATCAAGATAATTAGGCAATTTATTCCATTTCATTGTGACATAATTTGAACCACCGTAAAACACCCTGAATCTATATTTTTTAAAGAAAGAAATTGAATCCTTATGTGGACCGTAAATGCAGCTATATGCCCATCTTTCTTCGCCGGATGAAGCATCTTCAGTTATAAATACTGCTGTAAAAATTCCTGAAGGAAATGGGAAATTGGGAATTTCTTCCTCACCGTATTCCTCATCCATTTCATCTGTTCCGTTTATTCCAAGTCCAAAAACTAATTTTGTCCATGGATCATTTTTCCCATTTTCTAATCTTATTGTAACATACACATTTTGATTCATTTCTGCAATTGCAGAAGTGAGTGTAATCGACAAAAAGAGTGTAATAAATATTATAATTTTCATTTTAAAAATAATGGGTAGCAGGAAGAACCCGCTACCCATTTAAGATTAGTTCAACAAATCTTATTTAACTACATTTACTTTAACAACCTGGAAATTAGATCCATTTGTTAATTTGAGAATGTAGCTGCCAGTTGGAAGATTAGTAGCAGTCAAAGTAGCAGTATAAGCGCCAATTTGATATTCTGCATTAACCAAAGTCATAACTTCAGTTCCAACTTCATTGTATAGTTTAAGAGTAACGTTTCCATTTTCAATTACATTGAAATCAACTGTTGAATTTGTTCCTACAGGATTTGGATAAACCGAAACTGCAAGTCCGCTAACAACAACTTTTTCAACTTTAACGGCATTCTTAGTCAAATGTTTGATAACAACAGTGTTATTATCAGCATTGATTGAACCAAGATTTTCACCAGAAATTGCATCAGTCAATGTATAATTACCATTAGCATTATCCATTGAGAACATAACTGGATATGTAACACCTTGCAATTTAACGATACTGCTGTCAGTATTGCTCAAATACATATTGTTTGAGAAACGAGCATCAAAAAGACCTGCAGGTGGTGCCGGCGGCAACTCAAAGCTTGTGTTTTCAAATGTATTGGTTGTGAAATACAATACACTTGAATGCTGAGCATTATCATTAATATTCATTTTAGCAGTAGATGCTAACATTTCTGCTTTATCAAGCATCATGTTGTCAGTACCCGATTTATGCAATATCTGATATGTATTGTAAGGAGTAACAAGTTTCAAGTAACCAGTACTATTAACTTTAATCCAATAACCCAATCCTGGTGAGAATTGTGATACTTCTTTGTAACCATTATCAGTTGAATATCTCCAAACACCATACTTTAATGTATAAGAAGTTGCAGGAACAGGTGAAGTTTGGAATTGAGTAAATTTAATGTTTGCTACGTTAGTTGGAGCAGAACATGCACCTATTGCATTCCAGCCACCTGAAGTTGATGGATCATCAACGTCTGGTAAATCACCAGGGAATACTCTAATATAGTCATTTCTGTCAGTAGATATTTCTTTAATGAATGTACCAGTAAAGTTTTTATCAACTGAATCTGAATATTTAACAAAGTAACCAACACCTGCTCTCAAATCAGTTTCGGATTGATACTGATTTTGTGAGAAGAAGAATGGTTGATTAATTGCATTTGGATAATAAGTTGACCATAATGAATTAACCGGACGTACTGGAGTTGATAACAAGTTCCATCCTTTCTTAATAATTGGGCTTTGATCATTATCTGTAAAGAGAATTTCAGTTGGCAATGTATATTCAATAATGAATGATGTAATTGCTGCATCTGAGAATGTAAATGAACGTAAGTTACCAATTTGAGTGCCTTGTCTCATGTCTATAGTTTGGAACAATGAACCATTCAAAGTATCTCTTAAGAATACTCTAGAACCTACAGGGAATTGATTTGGATCCCATGTGAGTACAACAGGATAATTTTGGTCGCCGTTTGCATTGAATTTAACTAAGTAAATGTGCGTTCCTGCTTCATTTTTATTACGAATATCACGTGATGATGTATAAGGTGCTCTTGTATTTGGAGAAAAATCACCAAAACCATTTGGGAAAAGAGCAGCAGTATCTTTATATGTTTCACTCCATAAGAAGAAACGAGCATCAAAAGCGTCAGTTGCAAGACCAGATGTTGGATGGAATTCACCATACAATGGATCAACACCAATAGTACCTCTGTCGCCTGTTCCGAATACTAAATCTTTAGAATCACCGGTTTGACCACGTGAATTACGAAGTGTCAAGAAAATACCACCTGGATAACCTTCAGGATTATTTGCACCTTTAGGTTCATAAGGAGCCTTTATGTAAAGGAATTTAACTTTGAGCCTGATAGTATGGTACTGTGCAACTGGTGATTTAAAAGTAATATAACCTACATACAATCCTGCTTTTTCAGGATCTGAAGGATCAGTTAATTTCAATTTACTTGGGTCACAAATGATGTTCATATAAAATGTACCATCGTCAGTTGTTGCTTCGCCCATAGGATCGTCAACTTTACCAAGAATATCATTATCAAAGTAAGTAACGTTACGTGAACGTCTTGCTGTACCATCATTGTTTGTAGATGTTAAAAGCCAAGGTTCATTAGTTTCAATATTAATCCAGCTCAATCTTGAACGTTCTGTGAAGTTTTCAACAACAATTTTCAAAACGCCATTTGGATTAGCTGTATTATTTTGATTTACAGTTATTGTCTGATCCAATTCATATTCGCCGTCATTAATTTTATTAATAGTATATGCATCTTCTGCATCTGGCGGGAAATTGAATCTTGGAGGATTATCAGTAATTTTAACCATCATTGAACCTGAACGATAAGGTTCTTTCAAGAATAATGATTCGTCAATTGCGCCTTCATTATTCATACCAGCTAAACCAGCAAATGCCGGCAATGCAGGATAATCAGGTTGTGGGTTTTTGTAAATATGAGTAAAACCTTCGTATACCAATTTTTTTGTAATGTCCAAATCATTGTAACGGATTTCGTCTGGTGCAATGTACATTGGAGTACTTAAGAATGTGATATCAGGATCTTGAGGTCTTAATCTACCGATAATTTTAAATTTTACATAAAGTAAAACTTTCCATTCGTCTGTGAAATTTTTGTCATTATGTCTCATTGGAACAATGGAAGTTCCGTCAATAGTTAATCTACGACCTCTTTTCACCTGTGAACCCGGAGCATCTTTAATGTCATTCCAAGCTTCTTCATCAATATATTTGAAGTAATTACCATCTTGACGATCGTCCAAATCGATATTCCAACCATTTGCGTATGGTGGATCTTCATCAATTGTTCCATTTAACATAAGAGCGTCTTCCATATATGATGGGTGTGTTGTTTCGAAACCAACTGCTTGAATTGCACCAGCATCATAAAACATAGAGAATCTGAAGCTGTAGATCGGTGGTACTACATATTCATTTCCATTGAATGTGAAAAAGTTGTTTTGGATAAATACTGGAACCAAAACATAAGTGTCTTCACCCTCTCTCGATGGTGGAAGCCACAATCTTCCGTCAGGATATAATGTTGCATCATATCCACCTTGTTCTCCGGTAAGTGAGAGGAGAGGCGCCTGCGGTTTAGTTACAAGGCCAAACATATCTCCTGTTGTAAGGAACAGAGCTACTAAAATCAGCCCTAATACCTTCCCACCATAGCGTGATAGCGAGAAAATCTTCATCATTACAAACTCCTAAATTTGTTTAATAACATTTATAAAACTTTTTAATTTCAATTAATTGTTTTCTATATATTCCTATAAAGAAAACCTTATTTAACACTTCTTTTTTAAAAATCTTAATTTGAGCCTTATCTCTTGTATCAATTTCCTGAATAATTCTTCCTAATACATCCATTACTAGAATCTTTTGAATATCATAATTCTGATTATTAATTAGTATATCATCTTCAGATTCAAGATAATCATTATTAGTGAACTCTTGCATTCCTACAATTGTTGAATCTTTGGTAATACTTACTGAATCTGTACCATATCCTAATATACAACTACATTCAGGTATTGTTACTTTTTCCAGTCTATATTTTAAACCGGAAATAGTATCTTTTAATATATATTCACAATTTAAAGATAAGTTAAATTCATTTACCTTATTCATAAGATGCAGAGTTACACTATTACCTTCCTGATCTGAAATCACATTCTCATTGTCCACTTGCACATCATTAATAGTAATAAATGGCGAATCTGTAAACTCCAGTAGTAAATTATCAGCATAATAATTAGCAGGTAATTTTACATTAAAATTTAAATTAAAATTTGTTTCATTATCTTTGAGCAGGACATCATATTTATCAGACGTAAAGGAAGCGAATCTGCTTGCATTTTCGAACGGATAAGCATTAATAATTCCTGTATCAAAAGTATCGCTTAATTTCTTTTTAAATTCATCAGTAAAATTCAACTCAAGTATTTCAAGAGAAGCTGTATCCTCACAATTTCCCAACCATTCAGCACCGAAAGCAACTAATATACTATCTCCGGCTGAAGGCGGCTTAGAAAAATTGAAAGTCGTTGCATAACCTCTAATTATTCCTTCATCTTCAAGTTGATTAAGACCAAAACTAAAACTTTTTTCTTCAAAGAACTCGGAAAGTGTATTTCCCGTATAATAATTTATCATTTTTATCTTATCCGGATTGTATCGAATTTCTAAATCATATCCATACAATGAATCCGAATAATACACTCGACCAATATTTACTCTAAATATTAATCTTGTTTTTGCAGTACTATCGCAAACATCAATGTCACGAACTACATCAATTTTTGGATGATACTGAGCAATTAACTTCTCACCGGTAACCGAAATGGTTATTATAACGAGAACGATTACCGGTAAGAAAATTAATTTCATTTCAATGATCCTTAATTATTATTTAACAATCATTTTACCGGTAGCAATACCATTTTCTCCTTCAAATTTGAAGAAGTATGCACCGGAATTCAATGATGTAGCGTCAAAATTAATAACATGCGAACCTATTCCGAAATTACCATTTGCAACTATTGCAATCTGATTTCCGAGAACATCGTAAACTGAAAGAGTGTAATTACCTTCAACAGGTACATTCACAACAAAGTTTGCATTGTTCTTTTCAACCGGATTAGTAATTGTTGCAACACTCAATGAAGTAATTTCTTCATTATTCAATGAGTATTTTTTCGAAATTTGTTTCACGTCATTAACAGTAATATCACTTAATGTTAAATATTTTGAATCAGTTCTTAAAGTAATATATGCAACTGGTTCATTTGATTTATATTCATCAGCACCAGCTAAAAATACTTTATTCGATGTATGAGTTGCCATCATGTTACCATCAACAGCAATAATCTGAGCATCAAATTTAACACTTACACCAACAGCGGCGTCAGCATCTTGATTCAAATAAACAGGAACTCTGTAAAGACCGTTACCCAAAGATTCAATATTTGCAACTGCAACATCCATTCTTTCCATATCAGATACTTTACCTTTAATAACAAGTGTATCTAATAACCAAGGAAGTTCAGGAATTTTAACTGCCATATAGCTCAAAATTAAAGCAGCATCATATTCATTTGCATAGAATAAAATTTGCTTAACTGAACTTACTTCTGATGGCAAATCATCAGCATAATGTTTGCTCTTTGTTGGAATCCATTGAACAACACTATTTACATCATAATAATAACGACCATTATGGTTAACGTCACCATGATAAGCTGCACGACGGCGGATTGGATCCAAAGGAATTTCTGTAGCAATTGATTTCATAATCAAACGAGCATCGTTAACAGTAACGAATCTGTTTTGTTCAGCTAATCCCCAAGGATGTTTTGGATTTGGAGCTTTTGAAAAATCTACATCTCCATCACCCCACCATTCTTCTATATTAAAGGATTTGAAACCTTTAAAGTAGAATTTTGCTTCTTTAATTGTTGTAGGAGGCCAGTCATTTGATGTTATTGTCGAAGTTGAAACTGCAGATGCAGGAACTGATGGATTATTGAACAAATAAACATCATTGATAAATGCATTCATATAGTCAGCATCTTCACCAACAATCTTACCTTCACCTTTAATACCAATTGTTGCACCTTTTGTATTGATTCTTTCATCATCAGTATCTGATAAGTAAGGATTACCACCTACAGTACCATAATGGAATTCAATATCACCTTGTTTTGAGTATGGATCTTGGGATTTGAAAAGCTTAACTTGGAAATTTCCAATTGAGTTTTTCAAATCTTTCCCTTGATAACTGTAATTAATATTCAAATCTTTCCATTCAACGATGAGCATATCGCCATCAGTTTTATAGTAAATTTTTGAAGGTTTAAAACCCCTTGAATTCATATCTGTTAAACTACGGTAGTAGTGATCACCCCAGAATGGTGCAATTACGTTTACCGGATATGCATTTGCATCAAGGAATAAGCCTTCCTGATAAGTTGGTGGCAAAAATGGAGGGAACTGAATCACGTTGTTTTCTTTCTTTCCGAAAGTCACAAAACCATTTATATTAATCCACAATTTATCATAAACTTCACCATTGAATTCAAATTCGAATCCTATGTCTATTCTAGCATAACCATTGTCATAATCTGCTACGTTAAAGTTTGGTGGCAAACCGAATTCATCACGAGTTAGTTCAACTACTCCATTTTGTCCATCCGGAACCGCTAACGGTTCATATAAGGATTGTACTACTCTTACTGTATCGAATTCACCATATACTTGAGCTTTAACTTGAGTTGTTATTCCACTAATTAGCAAGAGCATTAAGGCTCCTATTGCTAAATTGAATAATCTCTTCATATTTGACTCCTTTATATATTATTAGTGTCTTAAATTTTTCCGGTTTAAAGCATCTTCTCCCCGATGAGAGGAGAAGAAACTTTATTCCGTTAGTATTATCTGACAATAACAACCGGTTTAGTTGAACTTTCGTTA
>MHAC01000014.1:56310-80527 GCA_001804565.1 Ignavibacteria bacterium GWF2_33_9
GCGTTCTGATATTCATTAACTAATGATGCTACCACGTTTCCAAGTACGTCAACTACTTCTAATCTTACATCTGAAGCTTTTACAACTCCGTATGTAATTGTAGAATTAGTAACAACTGGGTTAGGTGATACCATTGAAATTCCATTGTTAATGCCGTCGTTATTTTCCACACCAACGCCAGGTTCCATAATCACAAATGCTTCTAAGTCAGCATTGTTAATTATTACTTGGAATGTTGATGGATCACTTGTACTGTAGCCACTGAGAACGTCGTTTTTCTTAACGAAATCAATGTCAGGTTTATTCATGTTGAAGCTGAAGTAATTACCTTGTGATGAGAAGTCTTGCAATACCCATCTGTAAGCATTTGGATTTGCAATAGCATCATCAATTGCAGGTACTTCTGCAGGTTTCCAGCTAATTGTTACAGGATAGAACTGTGAAACCTTGTTATTTTCACCACCAGCCTGGAAGCGTGCTTTATAAATGAATGCTCCAAGACCATTTGGATAAATGTTTCTCAATGAACCATTTCTCAATGGAATTGTCCAACGTGCATCAAATACGTCTCCCGGTGGTAATGGAGGAAGTTCAAATTCGCAAAGTTGATAATCCAAAATTCCTAAGAAGTTTGGTGAATCTGTTCCATCGCCTCTTGTAACACCGTCTTTAGCGTTTGCCAATGATGACATACCAAATTGGAGTACTTGATGTGAACCTTTGGAGTTTTTAACGTCAACATTACAAATAAAGTCAGTTTCAAGTGATATTTGTAATCTATATACTAATGTATCTCTTAAATTATCCTTGTCAGTTGCAATTACGTTAATTGTAATTTTACCATCTGATTCTGGATTTAATTTGAATGAATTAGTAAATATTCTTATTACAGCACTATCTGCAGAACCATCTCCAGTGATTACCTTTGGATCCAAGTCAAGAACATCCGATGTAATTGGATTATTCTTTCCATCTTCTAAGGACAATGTAATTGATTCATCAGAATTATTTCTGTAAAGATCTAAGTCGTAAATTGTAATGAAATCTTCGTATGCTGAACCCCAATCAATACATTGTACCGGAGGAATACCAGCAACGTCTGGGTTATGATTAATAGGATTAACCTTCATTGGAATTTGAGCCAAATGACGCAAACCATTATCATCAGTGATTACCGCTGTAACCATGATGTTTGCTGGAGCATCTTTAACGCCAGGAATACCATAAAGCATTCCACTTTCCTTGTTGATTTTCAACCAAGTAGGTGTTGTTTTCTTACCTGTTAAATTGTAAGAACCTGCTTCAGGATAACAATCGTCAATTGCGATTGATGATCTAGCATCAGTTACATAAATTAACTCAAATCTATGTTTTTGACCAAAGTTAGCATCAAAGAAACCAACCTGTTTCATTGAATCCATTAACTGAGGATTATAGTCAGAACCTTCGACTGCATCTGGGAAACTAGTTGTAGTAATCTTAGGTTGTACGTTTACAAACAAGTCGAATCTCTTCATTGAAACGCCTGAGTGACCATCATTTGCAACAATCACAAACATTGTGTCTGTATTCATTGCATTGTTTTCACTTTGAGCTGGTGTCAAATAATCGATTGCATCATTGTAAGGTACTCTAATATTAAGTTTACCAAATGTTGTGAAATCAGCACCATAATCATCTTTCTGACCATCATCATAGAAATGCATGTATTTATAATCCATCCATGCTGGTTTAGTTTGTGCAATTACTTGTCCTGCACCTTCACCATTATTTTCTTGATCGCCTTCATAATACATAGTGTCAATAACAGCAGTATCTTGGTCGTATGGTCTTACAGCAGTATTAGCAAAACCGTAAGCAGTACGTCCATATTTGAAGCTCCAACCATGAGTTGATGCTGCAAATTGATCTTCCTGTTCGTCGTCAGTGTTAACGTCAATTTTAAATCTCAATGAGTCAGTAAGATTTGCAATTAATCTTCCGTCAGATGTTGTATTACATACATATACTGAAGGTGTATAATTTAAATCACCTACTTCACGAGTTGTTTTATCAACAATAACTTTCACTGGACCTAATTCCGTTGAACCTGGATCGATAAATCTAGGAACACTGTCAACAACATAAATATTAAAGTCTTTAATTGCTCTGTAATTACGTCCAAAGTCAATTGTATCTTGTTGTAAGAAACGTGCATTGTCAACATCATATAAAGGTGAACTGAAATATGATGGGAATGTTTCGATGAATCTATCAAGAACATCCTGTGGTGCACCTACAGCCAAAAGTGAATCATAAGTTCTGTAATTCGGTGGATAGTTAGCAGCGCCAACAGTAATTTTTTCTCCGCCAGGAACTACATAAGGATTGATTGGAGTACCTTTCAAATGTAAGTAACCTCTTGCTTCCCATAATGTTTCATCTGCTTTTGCTGTATCAACCAAAATCCAGTTATACAAACCTGAAGCTTGATCTACTGACCAATCATATGTTAATTGTGCATACTGTGATGACCAATTATTCGAACCATATGAACGTGGATCATAGAATTTGTTCAAGTCAATTGCAGTAATAGTAGCAATAGAGTCACGGCCACGACGTTCAATGTCACCAATCTGACTGTATTCTGCACCCATTTCTGCAGGATAACTTCTATCTTCAGAAATGAAGATTTTATTTTGGAATTCTTCAGGTGTAGTTTCTTCCATTTGTGGAATATTACCTGTGAATAGAGGAGCTTCAGTACTTGCAGAAATTACAAATGAAATACCATCTTCGTATGCAACATTTGCACTGTCTCTCCAAAGAACTGTACGGGAAACAACTCTAACTTCATCACCAACGTTAACAGGAAGTGAACCAAATCTTTCACCACCAAAGAATGTCGTGTTTGACAAACCATTTGCGAAGTTTGAAGCTGGCATACCCGGACGGTTGCTGAATAAATCAGGAACAGTTGCAAATTCATCTGAATCAGCAATGTATTTACGTCCTAACAATGCTCCACCATCTTCTTTATATGGATTACGGAACATATTTTCCAACAAGAATGGACCAGTACCATAATTAGCCAAACCTTCTGCAGTTCTTCTAATTAATGTATTTGGATTTCTTCTTGATAAGTCAGGAATCAACTCTACTGTTGCACGGAATATTTCGTTCTTTGGAGCTACTTCGCTAACCTGTGTTAAAGGTACACGAATGTAATCACCTGTAGTTTCGTTAATTACAAAGAATACTGTTTGATTCAATAAGTGATAGTCATTGTTTACAACATTGTCATCACCATCATAATCAATATTAGCTTCTAAGTACAAAGGATATCCAATTGGATGATAGAATGATCCGGTTGTATCCGGGAAGAATTCAGTTTGGAACTGAGCCAAGTTTGGATATGCCGGTTTATTTTGATCGTCTTTTAATTCTGCATAATAAGGATCACGTGTCCAACGTTTTACATATTTACCATTGGATGGTAAGGATGCATTACCGAATCTTTTTACAATTGGAGGAATACCAACTGCAAAGTCTTCGATTGGAACCATACGACGTTTACTATAATCAGCTGATTTAATATCAGTTCCTTTATCGTAAATATCATATACATGACCAGTCATTAATAAGTTAGCTGGTATTGAATTTACAGCGACTGTATTTTCATCTGTACCATTCAATGCAGGAACTGGAGTATAGATAAATTCTTTTACTACTTCTTGTGTTCCTACAATTTGAGTTCCGTAATGTTCGAATGGACCTTGTTCACGTGGATCGCTAGTTTCTGAGAACATATAAGGCAAGTAGTTTTGATCGCCTTGAGCTACGAAGAATGTTTCATCAACAACACCATTATAAACTTCAGTTTCACCAGTTTGTGGGTTATAGAACTGATATTTAATGTTGTCCATTTTCAAATTAACATTTGCTTCTGTGTGTCCCCAATAGTTTCCACGGAGTGTATCTGTTCCACCATAACCGATGCCTGATGTTCCTGCTAAAATACCTTTTGTATTTGGAGCATCTGGTAATCTGATTGCGAAACGTGCATTATTATTATAAAATGTATTAGCCGCTTCACTGAAAATATGTGAAGGCAATGGACCTTGCAATTCACCATATATTGTAGCGCCTGCAATATCACTTGATGCATAATTGCCTGTAATATTTTTAACGCCATCCTGGAATACAGCACCAATAATATAATTTTGGTCCATTCCGATTTCGGATGTAGCAGTATTGTCAGTAATCAATGAACGATTCATTACGAGTTTCAAATCGAAATTATCAGAATAGATTGCTGAGCCGGTATAAGATTCATTACCTTCAAAACGTACACGGTTGAATATAACGCTATCTTGTCTTGCAACTGCATGTTCAGTAATAGGTGACAACAAGTAAATACCACCACCAAGACCTACGCCATTTTCAGGAATAAGTACTTCCTGATGACGACGAGTTACATCTTCATAACTTTCATCTGTTGGCACTAATGATTCCCATGTAGCACCGCCATCTTGTGAGTTCAACAAAAGTGCAACCTGACCAATTGTAAAGATATTATTAGTACCTACTGAGTTAACATCATACAAATTGTAATCTGTTCCTGTAGTAAGTTCTGTCCAAGTATCTCCACCATCTTCAGTTTTCATTGCAGTTCCATATTGTCCAACTGCATATGCTGTTTCACTTGCGAAGAAAGTAATTGAGTACAAATCAGCGCTTGTTCCTGTTGCATAAACTGACCAGGAATCACCACCGTTTGTTGTTTTAATCAATACGCCATTATCGCCAACAGCATAACCATAATTTGTAGAAGTGAATGTTACTTTATTCAAATCTGTTTTCAAACCAGGTACGTCTGCTTCTGTCCAAGTAGTACCGCCATTTACAGTTTTGAGTACAGCACCTTGTTCACCAACTACATAACCTACTGAATTAGTTCTAAAGTAAACTGAATTCAATGAATTATCCAATTGTTGAATTTTAGTCCAGTTTTCACCGGAGTTAGTAGTTGAAAGAATTTCACCTGCATCACTAACTGCCCAACCATATTCAGTACCAACGAATGAAACGTCAGTCAAAACTTTATCAGTTGGAATATTATTGATTAATCTCCAGCTATATCCACCGTTTTCAGTTTTAAGGATAACACCTCTGTCACCAACTGCATAACCAACATTGTCGCTTGTAAATGTTACAGCTTCAAGTCTGTAATTTGTTGGAGATTGTGGGTACATCCAAGTATTTCCGCCATTAGAATAACGAATGATTCTGCCGAAATAACCAACAGAAACACCATTATCTTCATCCATCCAATAAGTTCCGAGCATATCTTCTGTAGCAACGAGAGTACCTTGCCAGAATTGAGTTGCACCAGAACCACTTTCTGTATCAAGGATATCTTGATCCAATGAAAGTTTATTGTCAACAAAGCGAGTTAACATTGAAACAGTTGCCGGAATATTTGTATTATAATTAAAGATATCATTTGTTGAAGTGAAACCATCAACTAATCCTGTACTTTCATTGAAAGAAGGAACGTCAACATCACTAATAAAATATCTCTTAACTTCATTTGTAGGAGCGATAATTGCAAGAGCAGCACCATTACCGTTGCGTACTTCATTATTACTGAATTCTACGCCACGGAGCAAGTTGATTTCGCCATACAATGAGTACAAAGCTCCACCGCCACGAATTTCTTGTCTGTTATCATCGCTAATTCCAAAACCAACTTTGTTATTCACAAAGCGAGTTCTAGTCATTTGGGAAGTTAATTTTGTCAAAGGAGTGTTTTCATCTGAAGGTATGTTAGTATAGATAGCACCACCAGCATAACCAGCTGTATTTGCATCAAACATAACTGCATAATTTCCATCATAACCAATCAAAGCACCGGATTGAGTTCCACCGGAACCGTTAATCCAGAAGTTGCGATTAGTATAAATAGCACCACCCCAAGTGATTGCTTTATTTTCCACAAATTTAATATCAAAACCTAAGTTACGTGAATCAAGTGGCAAATCAACACCACCAATTATAGGTGATTTTTCAGGGAATGCATTTCCATCAATGTAAATTGCTCCACCTGCACCTGCTCTATTATCATAGAAGTATGTTCTATTATTAAAGTCAGCACGGCGTGGACCACCACGGAGTTGCAATCTGCCTTCAGTTTGTGACATGAATACAGCACCACCCATTGAATAGTAACCACTATTTGTTCCGAAAGTTTCATCTTGCATAAATTTGGTGTATGTTTCGTTTTGTTCGAAATCACCAGCAAGAATCATCGAAGTATATTCACCAATATAAATTGCACCACCACGAGCACCTTCACTTGATCCAGCATTCTGGAAGTTAGCAGCGAAGTTTCTAGTTGCTGTGAATGCATCATTTCCTAAACTAACAATTGATCCATTGATTTTTAAGCTTGAGTTAACACCAAAACCAAGTTCCATCTGTCTGTTTTCTTCACGACCTGCAATATAAATTGCTCCACCAAATGCACCATTGCCATATTTCTGTGGATAATTAGCAGGATTTTCATCATCATCAGTTGTAACTAGGATACCGCCTACGTCTTTTACAATCACATTAGAAAGTTGTACGTAGTTTTTATCCATTTTCAAGTTACGGATACGACCTAAGTAAAGTGCCAAACGTCCATCATCAAGTGACTGACGTTCAAAATCATTCAAAGGTTCTGCTGAAGATGCATCAATATTGTCAATTTTCAAAACAGGATTATGTTCTACGATTGATGAGTTTGTCAAATCCTTATTATTAATGTTAGGATTTTTGTCAACATCATAATATTCCAATCCTGAAGTTGAAGTTGTTGGGAAACCAATTGGTGCTTGCAATAACTGGAATGCACCCCCACGGTAGCGAGCCATATTTTGAGTGAAAGTACAGTTCAACAACCAAGTACGTGACGACAAAATAGAAAGAGCGCCGCCAGCACCATTAGTTAAGTTTCTCATTTCTTCGTTAACTGAAGCTGCCCATGGGTATTGACTTGTTGAGTACAAATCCACACGGTCAACTGTAGTATCTTTTCTGAAGCCCTGGAATGCTACATTACGGAAGAATGCTGCACGTGAGCCCGGTAAAATAATAAAATGTCCCCATTCTCTTGAGAAATTGGAAGTAGGTGAACCAATAAATTTAATTTGCTTTGAAGCAAAGTTAATTGGTTTTTGGTTCAATCTCGACCATGGATTCATTTTAAGATTTACATCGCTGGAAGCATATTTCAAGCGTGCGGCTTCCCAAAGGATAGCATGCTCAAATGTTACTACAATATGATTGTTGTTACCCATGTAAACTCCGCCAACAGGTGTTGTGCTTGTTGGGTCTACTAAGTCAACAATCTTTTTGTTAAGTGTATCGAATACAACATTGAAAACATAGTTGTATTTCGATGAGTTAACTGTCACGTCTCTTGAAGTTCCAACCGATATAGTACGGTTTCCACCGCTACTATACAAGAAATATCCGGGATCTGAATAACCATCATAAGGTGAGCCCGGAGCTATTGGATTCAAACCACCTGGGTTTGCTGTGTAAGAAGACGTAGCGTTACCATCGGCGATAATCCTACCGCCCATTGCATTGATGATTCTACCATTTGGGTAGAAGTACACAGTGGTGCCCGGCTCAATAATCAAAGAACCTTCTATTACGTAGTCCTTGTCGATTATGTAAACCGAGTCCTGAACAAAGATCCTGACGTCTCCTGGAGCGACTTTCCCCGAAACGAATACTTGATTTTGAGCAAGCATCGTACCGAAGGATAGAACCCCCAGAAGTACCATTAGGATACTTAAGCGAAACAATCGTTTCATAATACCTCCACTAATTCTAACATTTTTTTTTAGTGTATATTTATTTATTTTCTTATTTACTTTCATTCTTTTTGTAAAAATTTAACATATTTATTAATCAATAATTATGCCAAGTCTTGTTAAACCTGTTTTTGCATAATCAGAAATATCAGAATTAGCTCCTAAATTGAGCACTTCCTGATATCTTGCAATTGCTTGGTCATTTTTATTTGCTTTTTCAAAACATATCCCTGCATATAAACCATAACGTGCTTTTGCATCATCGTCAACTGCAACTTCTGATGCAGTCACATAATATTCAGCAGCTGTTACAAATTTACTCTGAGATTCTTTCACCCCTCCCAATCCTGCATTTGCTCCTTGAATTATTAATGGCGAGCTGCTGTTCAATGCTATTTCAAAATATTCTTCTGCTTCTTTTGCCTTATCTAAATTCGAACAGCAAATTCCTGCGTTAAATGCAGCAAGCATTCCGGCTTCTGTACCACTATAATCAGCTACTATTTTCTTTAATCCTACCAATGATTCACCTCGAATCTTAATTGTCTTATCTCCTGCCAATGCTAATTCGTACTGACCGTTTTCCATATATGGAAGAATTCTGGATAATTTCAAAGAGGCTTCTTGACTCTTTGTTTCAGATGACTTCACAAAAAATACAATTGCTAAAGCAGCAATTACTACTATTACTATCCCACCAATTATCAAATTCCTGTATTTCTTGATAAAGCTCTCTGCTCCTTGTTCTTCCAGGATTTCGACTCCTTCGGAAAGCTCTTCATTCATATAATTATCTACATCTTTTTTCAGATTTTTCATTTTTCCTCAATTAATTTTATCTTTATGATTTCTACGTTTTCCCCTCGAAACGTACGCCCGAAGGGACTCGAACCCTTAGCCTTTGGAACCGGAATCCAATACTCTTTCCAATTGAGCTACGGGCGCATTCTCCTTTTTTCACATACTACAAAATTAAAAGTTAATTTCAAATACACACTATAAAAAGTGCTTGGAATTAACTTTTTTTTGCTTTTTTTTTTCCTTTTTGATATACTTTTCAAACACTGTTAAAAAAATTACACAATTTTTATACACTATAATACTATATCAACCTTTTTTCCTTTTTATTTTTAAGAAAAAACAAAATTAACAATTATCTGGAAATATTAGACCTTTTTTATTATAATTTTATTATATATACAATCATTTTTTTGTGTGATTATTTTTTCACCTTCTTAAATACTATTCTCTTGGCTCTTGATTTGATTTTTAACTCAACTTGTCTTTCTTTGAAATTTGACATTTGTGGAAAATTATTCAGCATCTTTAAAGTCTAACTTATCCACATCCTGAAGTTCATTATTCAATTTTCTTTTTTCTCTTTTTCGTGTTGAGTTTATTTGAGGATTTTCTATTCAGGAAGTATTTTCATTTTAGTCAAGGCTTCCTTCACTATTTGCTTCCGAACCGTGTAAAGCTCTTGCAATGGTGTATCCTTTTTCGAATTCATATTTATTGCGAAAAAATATACATTCCCCGGAATTTCTAAAAAACCGACATACCACAAAAGAAATATTTCTTCAGCATCATTTCCTTTTTTTGTCAGTTTAGATTTTGGTATTTCTGCCGTACCTGTTTTTCCGTAAAGTGTATAATTTTTCCCCTTTTCATCTTCCATTGCCTTGAATAATATCGCTTTATTTTTCTTTTGAATTGGCAATTTATCCATGTATATTTTCTTAACAAATTCCATTTGAGAAATTGCATTAATTTTTGATTGACCTTGCAGCCAAAACATATCAATATTGCTTTCATCAAACTCCATACCATCATACCTGAATTTTGCCAAATATTCCTTCATTTTTTCGTTCCCAATCCTTCTGGCTAAGTCTTGAAAACAAGGCACGCAAGATACTTTAAATGCATCATAAATACCTAAATCTCGATTCCAAACATCCAACCTCCTAGGAACACTATCCCACTTGAATATCGTTTCTGAATCGATATTTCCAGTTTCCAAACCTATTAGCAAATTTGCAATTTTAAAAGTCGATGCAGGTATGTATTTTTGGGTGCATCGTTTATTATCGTAATAATGTGTTTCTCCTTTCACGAGGTCAGCGGCTATAATGCAACCTTCCATGCCATATTTGTCGAAAACTGACTTAATATTCTTGTGAGAAACCTTCTTCTTACCATAACTTATATTTTCTTTTTGTGCAATTATATTACTTGCTATTCCACTGATAAAAGCTAAAAAAACTGCTATTAAAATTATCTTTCTCATTTGTCCTCTCAAAAGTAATTTATGAAACAAATATGCAAATTTTATTGTAACATAATTTTCTTTGTACTTATTTTTTTAAGATTACATTTTCCAAATATATTTAGTCTGATTATTTAAAATTATGATTCATAGAAATTACTTTAATGAATCGTCAATTACTTTTTCGTACATTAAATTAATAAAGTTGTTTTGTCAAAAAATGAAATTTTTATTGCAATGTCAATCAAATAAAAAAAACTTTAATTAGTCTTTTTATTCAATAATTTTCAAAATTTTTTAACATTGTATCATTATACAAAGGAGTATATGATGAGAAAATTTGCAATATTTACACTTGCATTGGTTTTTGCAGGACTACTTATAAATTCTTGCGAAACCACAACAGATCCTTTAGCGGATGTTCCAGAAGCTGCCAGCGGATTAATGGCAACATCCAAAACATCCACTTCAGTTCGTTTAAAATGGACTGCATCAGCATCTGAATCGAACGCCTTATTCGCAGGATATGAATTAAGCGTAACCGGAGGAGCAACAGCAGGTCCATTCACATTGACTGCTGCACAAAATCCATACGAAGTTACCGGTTTAGAAGAAGGTACAGTTTATACTTTCACTTTAAAGGCAAAATATACAAATGGTGAAGTTTCTGACGCTGTTTCAGTTCAATGGTCTCCCGCTTCACGCTTCACATTAAATGAAAATGATGCTGAAATTAAAATTTACGAAGCAGCTTCTTCATTTGGCAGTGGACTAGTAATTTATAATCCAACAACTGGAGCTCCAAAAACTGCAAAAGTTGCTGATGGTGCTAATTGGACTTTAGGACTTTACACAAAAAATAATGAAATCGCAATCGGTTCACCATCCTTATTGGATTATGCATTTGGTACTACTCCCGGTGTTGTTGAAATCGGCGATATTTTTTCAGGTGTAACATCTTTAGATGATGTTTACGGTAGTCAAGCATTATCCAGCCAAAGTTTTAGCGAAAAGAAAATTGACTTAAAACAATATTCCTCGAATATTGTAATTGTTCTTCGTTATCACATGACAGGTCAAACAGGTTGGAATTATGCTAAAGTATTGGTAAAATATGTTAGCGGTTCATTCTTGCAAGGACCTGCAGGGAATCAGTATGCTGAATTAATCGTTTCGCATCAGTTAGTTACAGGTGTTCCTTACTCAAAAGTATCTTCAAATAATTCTGATAATACAATTAAATAAAGGAAAAACAATGAAAAAAGCATTATTGTTAATGTTAATGTTTACTTTAGCCATCGGTTTTATGCCGGAAATGGCAAATGCAGCAAAGAAAGCACCAAAGCCAACAGTTGGTCAAGTTGTAACTTTGAATGATGTTATAACCGGTTCATTCACTGAATGGACCAAAGAAACAGCAGTTGCTGCTGCAGAAAAAGGTGTTCCTTTCGTTCTTTTAGTTGGAAAAGGAACAAGAGCCAAAATATATTTTGTTTTCAATGAAGACGGAACATTTGCCGGAAAGAAACTTGCAAAATATGCATTCAACAAAAAAGTTGGGATTCTTGGAAAAGTTAAAACAAAAAACGGAATAAAAACAATTATCGCTGAAGATATTCAATCGATGGAATAATATTTTCAAGCAAAGAATTGTTTAATTAAACATTTCTGTTAACCTATCTCAGCCCGTAGTTAGTACTGCGGGCTTTTTTTATAATACGCTGATAATTGGATTGAATTTCTTGATTTTAGAGAAAAAGTTAGTTTTGCCAAACTTTAAATTATTGGTAAATAATAAGATTTTAACCAATTTATGAAAAATAATTAATCCTTGTTTATAAAAATTAATTGTTGAAAATTTGTTAATTTGCAATTCTTTAAAAGTTAATTTTCGAAAAAACAATTCGAGGTTTAAAATGGCAAAATCCTTAGGCGATGTGATAATTGACATCGAAAAATGCAAAGGATGTGAGCTATGCATAGATTCCTGTCCACAGGAAACGTTAGCATTGGCACCAAGGATAAACCAAAAGGGATACCACTATGCGGTGAAAGTGCAAGACAACTGCACCGGATGCTTAAATTGTGCCCTTGTTTGTCCTGAAGCAATTATTTCAGTTTATCGTAAAATAGTAAAGTGAGAGGAAACAGATGGGTGAAATTAAATTAATGAAAGGAAATGAAGCTCTCTCTGAAGCTTTGATTCGTGCCGGTTGCGATGGATATTTCGGATATCCTATAACTCCGCAATCAGAAGTTATTGAGTATTTATCCCGTGAAGCAAACGCAAGAACAGGTATGGTTGTTTTGCAAGCTGAAAGCGAAGTTGCTTCAATTAATATGGTATACGGTGCTGCAGGTACAGGTCGCCGTGTTTGCACTACATCTTCCAGTCCCGGAATCAGTTTAATGCAGGAAGGTATTTCCTATATTGCAAGTGCCGAACTTCCATGTCTGGTTGTAAATATCGTTCGTGGCGGTCCGGGTCTTGGAACTATCCAGCCTTCTCAAGCGGATTATTTTCAGGCTACAAAAGGCGGTGGACACGGTGATTATCACATGATTGTTCTCGCTCCTTACAATGTTCAGGAAATGGTTGACCATGTTAAATTAGGATTTGAACTTGGCGAAAAGTATCGTACTCCTGTAATGATTTTGGGTGACGGTGCTTTAGGACAGATGATGGAAAAAGTTGAACTTTTCGAGCAAATGCCTCGCAAAACTGAATTTCCCGATTGGGCCACTACAGGCAAAAAAGAAGGTATACATCGCAGTATAATCACTTCTCTCTTTATCCAACCAGAAGTAATGGAACAAGTGAATTTGCGATTGCAAGCTAAATACAGAGAAATAGAGAAAAATGAAGTTCTTTATCAAACAATTAATTGCGAAGATGCGGACTATATATTTACAGGTTTCGGATTAGGTTCCAGAATTGCTATGAAGGCTATGGAAATGGCTCGTGAAAAAGGTCATAAGGTAGGTTTAATTAGGCCTATTACTGTCTATCCTTTCCCATATGACATTTACAAAGAATTTGCAGGAAAAGTTAAAGGTATTCTCGATATAGAAATGAATGCAGGTCAAATGGTTGAAGATGTTCGGTTAGCTGTTGAAGGCAAAACACAAGTGGAATTTTACGGCAGAATGGGTGGTATGATTGCAGGTCCTGACGAAGTTTATGAATATTTCGAAGAAAAATTTTTAGGAGGTAAATAATGAGCACAATTCCTAATTTTATAGAAATTCCGGTTAATCCTGAAATTGCACAAAAAGAATTTGAAGTTTACTCCAAACCGAGTACTTTAACTGATAAACCTTTCCACTATTGCCCGGGTTGTGGTCATAGTACAGTTCATAAACTTCTTATGGAAGTTGTCGAAGAGATGGGAATTCAAGGTGACATTGTTGGTGTTGCACCAGTTGGATGTTCTGTTTTTGCTTATGATTATTTAGATATTGATATGCAGCAAGCTGCTCATGGTCGTGCTTTGGCTGTTGCAACAGGGATAAGAAGAATGTTGCCTGACAAATTAGTTTTCACTTATCAAGGTGATGGCGATTTGGCTGCTATCGGTACTGCTGAAACATTACATGCAGCAAACCGTGGTGAAAATATCCTGACTATCTTTATTAATAATGCTGTTTATGGTATGACTTCAGGTCAGATGGCTCCGACTACATTGGAAAAAATGGTTACAACCACTTCTCCATTTGGTCGTGATGTTTCCACTCAAGGATATCCTTTGAAAATTAGTGAACTTTTGGCTATGCTTCCGGGTGTAACTTATGTTACTCGCCAATCTGTGCATACTACTGCAAATGTTCGCAAAACTAAAAAGGCTTTGCGCAAAGCTATAGAGCTTCAACAAGAGGGTAAAGGTTTCTGTTTGGTAGAAGTAGTTTCTAACTGCCCATCAAACTGGAAAATGACACCATTACAAAGTCAACAATTTATTCAAGAAAAAATGATACCATTTTATCCATTAGGAGATATTAAAACTCCGGAGGGCAAATAATTATGACTGAAGAATCAATTTTCGCAGGTTTTGGAGGGCAAGGGATACTCTCAATGGGTATGATTTTGGCTTATGCAGGTATGATTGAAGGCAAAGAAGTTTGCTGGATGCCGTCCTATGGTCCTGAAATGCGTGGTGGTACTGCTAATGCGACTACTATCATTTCCGACAAATCAATTTCTTCACCGATTATTTCTCGTTTCGATACTGTTGTGGCTCTCAATCAGCCTTCGGTTGATAAATTCGAATCGAAAATTAAACCAGGTGGTACTATTATTTATGATGCTTCGAATATCATTAATCCACCAACTCGTGATGACATCACAATTTTTGGTGTTGCAGGTTCCGAAGCAGCAATAAATCTGAAAAATATGCGTGTTTTGAATATCGTAATTTTAGGTTCTTTCATTGCTGCTCGCAAAACTGTTACTCCCGAAGCAATTATGAAAGCACTCGCAAGTGTTTTGCCGGAACGTTATCATCACCTTTTACCCGTGAACCAAAAAGCATTTGAAGCAGGAATGGAACTTGTTATAAACTACAAGTAAGTTTATAAAATTTGTATAGAAATTTGGAAGGGAACACGAATGCGTGTTCCCTTCTTTTTTTTTGTAGAGGCAAGGTTTCCCGCCTTTTTTTATGTCATTCTGAGCGAAGCGAAGAATCCATGAATTAATTGACAATTGATAATTGACAATGTCGAATATAGAATATCAAATCTTTTTTGATTAAATTTGAATAATGTAATACTATCATTTTAAATAAAATGGGATAGGCGTGTGCTGGGTTCAAAAGAATATGAAATGAAGGACCATTTGGGGAATGTGCGGCTGGTGTTCTCGGATAGGAAGACTCCTGCGGACTTAACGAGTTATGCTCCTTATACGCTGGAGGTCCGCTCCCTGAATAATTATTACTCCTTCGGCTCGCTGCAGGCGGGGCAGAGCTGGGAGAGCGGCAGTATTATAATAACTAAATATAATTTTCGTTTACTTTTAATAAAGCAATTTGGACATAAAATGAATACAATCACTGAACAATATATTGTTGATAAAAAAGGGAAGAAAACTTCCGTATTAATACCTTTCAAAGAGTATCAAAAAATTCTGTCTGATTTGGAAGAGTTAGAGGAAATTAGAGCTTATGATAAAGCAAAAGCAAAGAATGAAGAATTAATTTCTTTTGATGACGCAATAAAAATGCTGAATTTATGAGCATAGAAATATTCTTTACGAAAAGTTCAATAAAAGAATTATCCTCAATCGATAAAGAATCAGCAATTTTAATAAAAGAAAAAATCCTAAAATTATCTGACAATCCTAAACCACAAGGTTTCAAAAAGCTAAGGGGGCGTGATGGTTATAGAATTAGAGTTGGTAATTATCGAATAATTTATGAAACTGATTTCTCGAAATATATTACCATCCTCCATATTGGACATAGAAAGGATGTTTATAAAGGATAGAAGGGTGCTGGGTTCGAAAGAATATGAAATGAAAGACCATTTGGGGAATGTGCGGCTGGTGTTTTCGGATAGGAAGACTCCTGCGGACTTAACAAGTTATGCTCCTTATTCGCTGGAACTTCGCTCCCTCAATAACTATTACTCCTTCGGCTCTTTACAGTCTGGGCAGAGCTACCAAAGCGGAAAGAGCAGGTATGGATTCAACGGTATGGAAATGGATAACGAATTGGGAATAACTGGAAAATCTTACACAACTGAATTCAGGGAATACAATGCGGGTGTGGGAAGGTGGTGGAGTCCTGACCCGAAACCGACTGCAAGCGAAAGTTATTATGTAGCTTTTGGTAATAATCCTATAGCAAACGTTGATCCAAAAGGTGATTGGTATTGGGTAGCGAACAATAATTTAAAGATATCTAATGATATTAAACAAATTAATCATGCTCAAACTACATTATCCAAGATCGACCATAAACAAGCATTAGAAATAAACAATCAATTAAATTCATTAGTAAAAGTTTGGAATGATCCTGATAGTCCACATTATGCACCTAAAATCGCAGAATATGTTTCAAAAGAAGAAAACCGAATCCCGGTTGCAATTGGAAATATTATAGATAAAGCTGTTGGAGGATATACCTTGCCTCAAAAAGATTATAGTAATGGAATAAAAAATCCTATTGTAATTAAACAAGATATGGACCCAGCAACAGTTTTACACGAAACTATACATAATAATGGTGGTAGTGAATTTGATGCATATTCTGGCATGATGGCAGCAGGGTATGGTGAAGAAAATTTATTTCAAATATTAAGTTATAAAGATAATTGGATGAATGGTGAAAAACAAAATAAACGAGATAACGCAAATAGAGACAAAGTTTCACTTGAATTATATCAATCCTTTCCCGAAAGTTCAATTCGAAATATTTATTTTAATGATGTTGGGGCTGTCAAAAACCCAAAAGAACTAATAAAATTTATGAAAAATTATGGTGAAAAAGTTGTTGGGAGAGAGAAAAATGAGTAAAATATTTATAAAAAGTTTCGACATAATATATATTTCAATTTTATTAATTCTTTTTTGCTCGTGTGAAAATAATCAAATTAATATTTCTGATAATTTTTATACAGTGAAGTATAATGAACAATTTATACAAAATAAAGGTTATATTACTTCTCCAAATTATACCAATTATATAGGATTTTTACAATATTCGCAAGAACCACTTGAATTAACAAAATATGTTCATGAAAAGAAATTTAAACTTTTTAAAAACTCAAAAATAGAAATTCAAGATATTTTTACAATTAGGTTTAATATAAAAGAATGGAAAATTTACAATCTTTTTATTTCTGTTAATGAAAAAAACAATGCATGTTATTTTATTTGGGAGTGTACAGATAAGTCAAATAATAATAATCTTCTTGATATTCACTTAAATATTTCAACAGATACCGTTTATTCAAACATAAATAAAAATCAATTTAAAACAATTTTCCCGAAATTTCAAGGAAAAGTTATTAATGGAAAAGTTAAGGAAATAACTCTAAAAAATGATTATCCAATTTATGAGCATTTGTTTTATTTGGATTTAAAATTAATTAGTTTGGAAGTTGGAGACTATGAGTACTGGAGAAAGTGTATAGATACTTTATTATATTATGACAAATATTTTAATAAGCAAAAACAAAAGAAACTTGATAGCATTACCGATTGGTATGAAGAAAAATATGAGAATCGAGAAAGATTAAAATTAAAAAAACAAGGGAATTGATTGATTGAAATGACATATAACACCAAAGAGCAAGACCGAGAAATTAAGGGCGACGGCTCTTCTTATGATTTCGGTGCAAGGATGTACAATGCGGACTATGGTAGATTTTTTAGCTTAGACCCAAAAAGTAAAAAATATCCAGGAATTAGTCACTTTTCTTTTGCTGCAAATGATCCTATAAATTGTATTGATATAATGGGGGAGGAAACCTTTTTTATACATGGTACAAACCAATCTGCAAATGAAATAAAAAGTGGAGATGGAAAATTATTAAGAGAATCAGTAAATTTTATTCATTCAACTTTATCAACAAGTACTGGAGTAGTCAATTATGGTTTTGATTGGAGCAAACAAAGCAGTTGGATTAATAATGTCAGTGATAGAAAGGTTGCGGCTGAAAGTTTAGCACAATATGTAATTAATAATAATACAAAAGGGGATGATATTACTTTAGTTGGATACAGCCATGGAGGGAACGTTGCCATCCAAGCTGCTGATATGATTTATCAAAAGACAGGTCAGAAGGTTAATATTATTACCATAGCTACTCCAACACATAATGAAGGTCAATATTTAAACTATAAAAATTCTAAGAATAATTTTGCTCGTGAATTATATGAATTATATCAAATAAAATCAAAAGAAAATCCCGAATTTAGTAATGGAATAAATGACATGAAACATTTTTGGTTGAATGATGATGGAGTAGCTGGTCCAATTGCAGGAGGAGAGGACTATTATAAATCATCCAAGGTACATAATATTCATATTAATGACGGGGGTAAAGATTGGAGCAAAGAAGGGAGCTCCTTTTTACCATCCTTTATAAAGTCACATGGATTTATTTACTATCCACAAATGATTAAAGATAACGTTGAAAAACAGAAAATATCACCTTTAAAACCAGTAAATAAAGATGAATAATAACAAGAAAAATATAATTAATTCAATATATAAAATAAAAATTTTGTTAAAATATTTAAATATAGTTTTTTATGTATGGGTTTTAATCAGAGCTTATATTTTTGATCGTCATCTATCATATATGGATTACGGCGATTTTTTCCCGTTATTTTTCTATTCTTTATATTTATTTTTAATAATATTTTCAGATTATTTAACTACTAAATATATATTCGAAAAGTTTAAGATAACTAACAAACTATATTTGAATTTTATTGGAATATTATTTATAATACTTTATATTTTTTTTTTAAAGGAATCTATATATAACATTTATGTCTATCACGATCCATCAGTTGCTCCATTGTGGGAATCTGGAGAATGGAAATGGTAACTTTAACCGGAAAATCATACACCACCGAGTTCCGTGAATATAATGCGGATGTGGGCAGAGCTGGGCGTAGTGCCGGAGGAAAAAAGGAAAAAAAATGAGGAAAAATGGATAAATTAAAACAAATTATTTTTATTATTGTTCTGGTAATAATTCCGAGTATATTATACACTCAAACTCCTTATGATAGTTATGCTCCATCATGTGCAAAAATTGCAATGCTGAAATTACCCGAAGTTCAACACAGAACATACAATACAGACACATTAAGTAAAGTAAGTTATATTGAATTAAATAGCAAATCAGGAACACTCACATATTATGACAAGCAGGATAATTTACTATTTCAGACCATAGTAAATCCACTAGAACAAAAATGGTGGACTAAGGACCCTCTTGCTACTAAATATACAGGTTGGAGTCCTTACAATTATGTACTTAATAATCCAATTAATGCAATTGATACTGATGGAAGATTAGTCCTCTTCTTTAATGGAATGCATCCGGGAAATGGTGGCACTGCAAATTACTGGGCTGGTTATGATAAAAAAGCTCTTAATCTTATCAAAGATAATTCCGTTAGATATTATGATGGTGCACTTGGTGGAATGAAAGCTTTAAAAAATGCTCATAAAGGTGAAGGATTAATCAATTCTAGTTTGTCATTTAATGAAAGGTTTGAAGCAGGTAAAAATTTGGGCTATGGAGATGCAGCAAATATTATTAAAAATCTTAGTGAAGGTGAAGTTATTACTTCGGTGTCGCATAGTATGGGAACAGGTTTTGAACGTGGATTTATGGAAGGACTTGTTGATTATGCCAAAGTAACAAATCAAATGGACAAAATAAAATTTGGAAATGTTTATGATATTAATTCATTTCAAGGTGCAAGTATATTTCCTTCTGAAAATTTTAGTGCAAATTATTTTGCAAAAAAAGGCGGATTAGATGGAGGTCCTTCACTTTTTGATAATAGTACTACTTTCACGATAAAATTGCTTCAAATGTTCAATAGGAATTCAGTTCCGACAGTATCTATTCCTTATGGAGCAAAGGATATTACGGATCCATCTGATAAATTTAAAGGACATGCAATTGGGCCAATGAGCCTTTTTGGAATTAAGGAATCTACAAACCCTCATCAAGATTCTCCATTGAAAATTGAAGCAGGAAATAATAATGAAAATCCAAAGATAGAAGGTGAGGTTAAATGAGATTATTTTTAATTTTTCTATTTATTGTTTTCCAAACTGTAAGTTGTCAAGACACCGTTGAATTGGCAAATAAATTAAATGCCTTAGAATATAGAGATAGTATTGCAATTGTTCATGTTGTAAGGACTTGGCAAGACAGAAGATTTGAATATTTTAGTGATAAAAAATCAGAACCTTGGAATTTAAAAAACGGGAAAATCGAAATAATTATTTTAAGAGGTTTTTATGGCCCAGACAAAAAGAAAATTGTAACTTGGTTTACAGAAAAAATTCCAAATAATGATGGTTATTCTTTGGATTCAGGATATTATTATAATTCTAATTGTATAATTGGTGTAAGAGATGATACAAATAAAATATTCAAATTTATGTTGTTTGAGCAACAGATGTGTGAAGCAGCAGAATTAACATGGATTATTGAATGTATGTCAAATTATTTTTTTTCAAAGATGAAAGAGGATTATACAAGACTTTATGCAAGGTATTATAATTCTTACTATGGAGGAAAACTTCATAGTCTTGAAAATATTTATACAGATAAATCAATTTACCAAGAGTATGGCTATAATTTACAAGATAAAGAGTTTTGGGATAGAAGTTTATTATGGTATAAGGGTTCGAGGATAAAAGGATATGAAAATGAAGAGTTGATTGAATGGGCAACAGAACCCGATTTACATAATTCTGATAGCAATAGAATTTTTATTAAATATCCAAAAATTGAATATCCAGATTTAATTTTAAAATTATATCCTGAAAGTTATAAAGAAGTAAAAAAAGAAAAGTAAACTTAATTGAAAAGTAATTTAATGGTATAGAAATGGATGGTGCAATTGGCATAACTGGCAAATCCAATACCGCCGAGTTCCGAGAATATAATGCCTTGTGGGCAGAGCTGGGCTTAGTGCCGGAGGAAAAAAGGAAAAAAATATGAGGTATTTATGCGTTGTATTGCATAAAAATAGTTAATTTTGTGCATTATACTTTATAAGATATAAAATATATGAATACAAATA
Organism: Ignavibacteria bacterium GWF2_33_9; assembly: GCA_001804565.1. Classification (GTDB taxonomy): domain Bacteria; phylum Bacteroidota; class Ignavibacteria; order Kapaibacteriales; family UBA2268; genus GWF2-33-9. The sequence goes on from MHAC01000014.1 coordinate 77,210, forward strand.
TCATAAAAAGAGTTATTGCTGACCAGTCTGCTGAATTGAGTTCTTATTCGGATAAAAGTTTTGTTGAACGGGATTTACTCCCCTTTGCGAGAAACTTCCTAGATGAAAAAATCATTAAGGTTATTACGGGGGTCAGGCGTTGCGGAAAAAGTACATTCTGCCGGCAAATTCTGGAAGGTAAGGAATTTGCATATTTTAATTTTGATGATGAACGTTTGGTTGGTATTGGGGCTGATGATTTGGACCAAATCTTAGAAATATTACATTTGGAATATCGTGATTTCAAATTTATTTTCTTCGATGAAATTCAAAATGTTCCGGGTTGGGAATTATTTGTTAACCGCCTCCAAAGACAAGGATACAATATTATCATTACGGGAAGCAATTCCAAAATGCTCAGCAGGGAATTAGCTACTCATTTAACAGGCAGACATATTCAGATAGAACTTTTACCTTTTTCATTTAAAGAATTTTTAACAGCAAGAAATCTGAAATTTGATTCGAATAAATCACTTTCTACAAAAAATATTGCAGAGATAAATGTTTTCTTGAATGAATTTATTGAAACAGGAAGTTTTCCGGAAATACATACTTTTGAAAATAAAAAATACTATTTGCGAGATTTATTTGACAAAATAATACTTCGTGACATCGTAGAGAGGCATAGAATCAGAGAAATAAATACACTCAAAGAACTTGCAATTGTACTGCTGAATTATTATGGCTCCCTTTTTACTTACAACAAATTGAGCAATTCTTTGCAAATAAAAAGTGTAAATACGGTGAAAGAGTTTGCCGGTTATTTAGAAGATACTTATTTGCTTTCCTACGTTAACAAATATTCTTTCAAAATTCAAGAAGAAATCCGAAGTCCACGTAAGGTTTATAGTATCGATACCGGATTGATAACTGCCTTAGGAACTTCTCTTAGTCCGAATTTTGGAAGGAAAATGGAAAACATCGTTTATTTGAATGAAAGAAGGAAAGGAAATAAAATTAATTATTTTAACGATGTTACATGCGAAGTTGATTTTGTTATAACTAATCCGCAAAATGAAATCAATCTGATTCAGGTTTCAAAAGATATTTCTAATCCGGATACCCTAAAAAGAGAACTAGCCGCATTACAAAGGGCTCTGAGTGTTCTTCAGGCAAAGAAAATAATTCTAATTAATGAAGATAAAGAAGAAACAATTCAATATGGTAATTCCGAGATTGAAGTTGTTCCACTTTGGAAGTATTTGTTACAGTAAACTACCGAAATGAAGGGATTCGACTGCAAGGTAGATTTTGTAGGTGGATTTAAGGGTGGATTTAAATAAGGGTACTACTCCTTCGACTCACTTCAGTCAGGGCAGAGCGGAGAGATTTTAACTTAGTTTGCTAAAGCAAACTGCAATAAATAATTTTCTTGAATATATAAATAATTAGGTGGTGGAGTCCTGACCTGAAGCCGACTGCAAGCGAGAGTTATACAATATTGTAAATTAATTTACGTAAATAGTTTTATTTGTGAGGATTTATGCCGGAAATTAGTAGATTTTTAGGAATTGTAATTTTCATGGTTTATGACGACCATAAACCTGCTCATTTCCATGCTAGATATGGTGAATATAAAATATCAGTTGAAATAGAAACTGGTATTGTAGATGGAAAGTTCCCCAGGAGAGCTTTGAATGCAGTTCTCGAATGGTATCAGCTTTATAAAGACAAATTAATGGAAGATTGGAATTTAGCACTATTGCACGATAATTTAAAACCTATCCCACCTTTGGAATAAAATGAAAAATTGCGAGATAATAAGTGCTGATTATGTAGAATCGTATAAAATTCATATCATATTCAATGATGGAAAATCCGGTATCGTTGATTTGGAAAAGGATTTATGGGGTAAAGTTTTCGAACCTTTGAAAGATTTATCATTGTTTAAAGATTTCAAAATATCCGATATTTCTAATACAATCGAATGGAAAAATGGTGCAGACTTTGCTCCAGAATTCCTTTATCAGAAAATATAAATATTAGTATCTTCCTTAATATTTACTACTCCTACAGCTCACTGAAGTCGGGGCAAAGCTGGGCGTAGTGCCGGAGGAAAAAAGGAAAAAAATATTTGCAAAATTATCTAATAAAAATTATAGCAACACCCAAAACCGCAACAATCGCACCCGCATATGCTTTCCAATGAAGTTGTTCTTTCATGGCAAAATGAGATATTGGCAGCATAAGTATTGGAGTGGTTGCCATCAAGGTAGAAGCAATCCCAATTTTTGCATAATTTATAGCAACCAAACTTAATGTAATACCTAAAAACGGACCTAATACTGCACCAATCATAGGAGCAGTAAGTACTTTAAGATTTGATTTGTATGGAAATGAAAAAATGCTGTACCTCCTCAGAAATATTCCTATGGGAACTAAAAGGAGCCACCCCGAAAAAATGCGTACAAAACTTGCAATTAGAGGATTTACTTCACTTTCCAATAATGCTACTTTGGCTAAAATCAAACCGCTTGCCTGACCAATTAATCCGAGAACAGCCCATATTATTCCTTTCTTATTCTTTATTCTAAATTCACCTGTTTCCTTATCTTTATCGAAAATTACCAGTGATATACCACTAACGGTGACTATTATCCCCAATATTGCCAAAGGACCTAAACCCTCTCCAAGAAAATAATATGCCATCACAGCAGAAACAGGAGGAACAAAAGACATTATCAAAATAGTAATTCTTGGGCCAATCATGGAAAATGCTTTAAATAAAAAAGTATCACCCAGCACCAAACCTACTATTGAGGAAAGCACCAAAAATGTATATTGTTTGATTGATAAATCGAAAGTTAAGTTTAAGAAGAAAATTGTTAAGATTAAATAAATTGTAGCAAAAAACAGACGGTCAATATTTATGCGAAATACTCCGACTTTATTCACACCATATGTGAAGAATATTGATGCAAATGACCAAAAAAGTGCTGTTGACAATGCAGCAATCTCACCTATTAACATTGCCTTATCCTAACTAATTTATTGTTTTAAAATGATAATTTTTACAAAATTACCACTTTATTTGGATAAATTTCGTTTTATTACTTTTTATATTAGAAATGTTGAGTGAAGATGAAACCTGTCCACAGTTTTTTAGTAAAAGCAAAATTACCTGAAAAATTAGAAAAAATAAAAGAAATTGCCTATAATTATTGGTGGTGCTGGAATACTGATGCTAAGGAGCTTTTCCATCGTATGAACCGAGACATTTGGAATGAAGTACATCATAATCCTATTTTACTAATTAATAAAATGACTCAGGAAGAACTG
>MHAC01000014.1:80549-94265 GCA_001804565.1 Ignavibacteria bacterium GWF2_33_9
ATTTTTTAAATTTTCTCGACAAAGTTTATAAAAATTTCAAAAATTATTTAGAAGCAAATACTTGGTTCCAAGATCAGAATTTTGAAACACAATCTGTTGTTGCATATTTTAGCCCGGAATACGGAATAAATGAAAGTTTTCCGGTTTATTCAGGTGGCTTGGGGGTGCTTTCCGGGGACCATTTGAAATCTGCAAGTGATTTGGGATTCCCTTTGATTGGGGTAGGTTTACTTTATCAGCAGGGATATTTCCGTCAAAGAATGAGTTCCAACGGTTGGCAAAATGAACTTTACCCTATGAATGATTTTTACTCACTCCCCATGTTCCTCATTCGTGAAGAAAGCGGGAATCCCCTCACTATCAGCGTAGATATGCCGGATGGCAAAGCATACGCACATGTCTGGAAAATCATAGTAGGTCGGGTTTCTCTCTTTTTGCTTGATACAAATATCGAAGAGAATGCAAACGATACTTATCGTGACATTACTGACCAACTTTATGGAGGGGACAGAGATACTCGCATTCAGCAGGAAATCATTTTAGGAATAGGAGGCATTCGTGCATTACACGCAATGAACATCATGCCGACTGCAATTCACATTAATGAAGGACATGCAGCATTCGCTTTGGTTGAACAAGCACGAATATGCATGGATAAGCTGAGAATTGATTTTTACTCTGCAATTCACATTATACGTGGCAGTTCTATTTTCACAACCCATACACCTGTTCCTGCAGGCAATGAAGCATTCTCGACTAAAAGAATTGAGCATTATTTTAAAAATTATATTGATGGTTTAAAAATAAGTTATTCCGAATTTGTTTCTCTTGGTCAGATCGAACAGGTAAATTACGATGACCATTTCTCAATGACTGTTTTGGGATTGAAACTCACTGGATTCCATAATGGAGTAAGTAAATTGCACGGACTTGTTTCAAAAAAAATGTGGAAGAATATCTGGAAGGATTTTCCGGAAGAGGAAATTCCAATAGAAGCAATCACAAACGGCATTCACACAACTACTTGGCTGGCACGTGAATTCACTGAACTTTTCGACCGCTATTTGAATCCAACGTGGCGAACTGATTTGGATAATCAAGATATATGGGATGGGATTAATTCAATTCCCAATGATGAGATTTGGAGAGAAAAACAACGCAGAAGAATTCGTTTAGTGCTATTCACAAGAGATTATCTGAAGAAAAAACAAGCGGATTTTCTACGTCCGGACCAATTGAATAAAATAAATGAATATCTCGACCCTGATGTGCTCACAATCGGATTTGCACGTAGATTTGCTACTTATAAACGTCCTTTCCTGATTTTCAGCGATATGAAACGACTGAAGCAAATTTTGCAGGATAAAGACAGACCTGTGCAAATTCTCATTGCAGGGAAAGCTCATCCGCACGATACTGAAGGGAAACAGATGATTCAGAACATCATACAGAAAGTTCGAGATTTCGGATTGGAAAATAATGTTGTTTTTCTCGAAGATTACGATATGGTAATTTCACGTCTAATGGTGAAAGGTTGTGATGTCTGGCTTAATAATCCTATTCGCCCGCTCGAAGCAAGCGGCACAAGCGGAATGAAAGCTGCAATAAACGGAACCTTGAATTGTAGTATTCTTGATGGTTGGTGGGATGAGGCATTCGATGGGACGAATGGTTTTGCCATTGGTGGACGTGAGGAGCGTCAACCAAGCACTGATAATGATGTTTTGGAAGCTGAATTGCTTTACGATCTACTGGAAAAACAGTTGATTCCAATTTTTTATGAAAGAGGAATTAATCGTGTTCCGATAAAATGGGTGCAAATGATGAAAAATTCCATGAGAACTATTGCACCACAATTTTCAACTCACCGTATGGTGAAAGATTATGCAAATAAATTTTATTTCAAAGCATTGGAAAACGGCTGGAATTTACGTCAGAATAATGCGAAAGAAGTTTCCGATTACAATCATTGGCGTAATTTTCTCTATAATGAATGGAACAGTATTCACATTTTCAACATAACTACAAATAATGAACATGATGCTTGGCTGGGCAAGGTAATTCAGATTAATGCAGATTTGACAATAGGAAATCTTACTCCAATTGATATTGAAGTTCAGATTTACTATGGCACTATTGATCCCCATACAAATGAGATTATTAATGCCAAAACTGAATTAATGCAATTCGAAGACAATAATAATGGTCCATTGCACTATAGCGGCTCTTATGTCTGCGATACTGTTGGGAAGCAGGGCTTTACAATTCGAGTTGTTCCGAAACATAATATGATGCTCCGTACTTCAGATTTATACTTATGCAAATGGGCTGATTCCATTTAACTTGAAAAACAGGATTTAAAAAATGAGAAAATATGATATTGCGATAGTTGGTGCCACAGGATTGGTGGGACGCACTTTCCAAAAAGTTTTGACTGAAAGAAATTTCCCTATTGATAATATTACCTTTTATGCATCTGAAAGAAGTGCCGGAACAACTTTAAATTTTCTTGGAAAAGATTATACAGTTGTGGAACTAAAAGAAGAAAATATTCACAAATTCGATTTTGCTCTTTTTTCTGCCGGAGGCACCATCAGCAAAGAATTTGCTCCTATTTTTGCAGCAAACGGAACTATTGTGATTGACAATTCTTCTGCATGGCGCATGAATGAAGAATGTCCTTTGGTTGTACCGGAAGTTAATCCCGAGGATTTAGAATGGCATAGAGGAATAATTGCAAATCCGAATTGCTCAACAATTCAGCTGCTGCTTCCACTCAAAGCAATCATGAGAGATTTTGGTTTGAAGAAAGTAGTTGTGTCTACATATCAGTCAATTTCCGGTGCAGGACAGAAAGGATTGGATCAATTATATGCAGAAATGAGCGGAGATTTTTCTAAAACTTCAAAACATCAGATTTATTCGAACACAATGTTTCATGCTGTAGATGAAAATGAACAGGATTGGACAAATGAAGAAATTAAGATGATTAAAGAATCACGTAAAATGCTCCATGATCCTGATTTGGACATAACAGTAACTTGCGTGAGACTGCCTTTGCAAATTGGACATGCAGAAACTGTCTATATTGAAACTAATAAAGAACTCCAAAGAAATCAGATACTTGAATCTTTACTTTCAATGGAAAATTTAATCGTACAGGACGAACTGAATACAGAAACCTATCCGACACCGATGCAAACCGCACATTTGGATGAAGTTTTTGTTGGAAGAATCCGGAAAGACCTCAACAATCCTCATGCTTTTTGGATGTGGGTAGTTGCAAATAATATTCGCAAAGGTGCTGCAACAAATGCTGTTCAAATTGCTGAAAAAATGATTGAAATGAAATTGTTGTAAGTCTTTATTAATGAAATCAATTACTAAATTATAAGAAAAAATTAAAAAAACAGCCGGTTTTCCACATTTTTTCTTCTAAAATTTGGTAATTACAAATAAAACAATTAATTTTGTATTCTTTAAATTTTTGCAAATAGCATATTTGCATTATTATTTTTATTTCTGAAAAATAGATAAAATAGGTAAAAGATGAATTATACAGGACCTAAGGTCAAATTATCAAGAAAAATTGGCGTGAATATCACAGCTAAAGCAGGCAAATATGCCACAAAAAAACCTTATCCACCGGGACAACATGGTCCTAATAAAAGAAGAGCAAAGCAATCTGACTTTGGTAAACAGCTTTTAGAAAAACAGAAACTTCGCTTGCAATATAATGTAACTGAAAAGCAAATGTCAAATTATTACAAAAAAGCTTCCAAACTTACTGGTAATACTGCCGACTTTTTGGTGCAATTGCTCGAAACTCGTTTGGACGCTGTTTTATTCCGTTCAGGAATTGCTCGTTCACTTTATCAGGCAAAACAACTTATTTCACACGGCCATATTTTAGTTAATGGAAGAAAAGTTGACATTTCTTCTTATCAATTGAAAGCTAATAATGTGATTACCGTAAAAGAGAAATCACGCAAATTAGCTGATGTTCAGGATAATATCCGCAATACTAACAATCCTGCATATATAGAAGTATCCAAAGTTGATTTTTCAGCAAAATTACTTTATGTTCCTGCAGTTGAAGAAATTCCTGTTCAGTCCGAAACTTCACTCGTTGTGGAATATTACTCACGTTAAGAAGTAATTATTCAGATTCTTCCCGATTAGTATCACTGATATTAATCGGGATTTTTTTTTATGCTTTTATTATGAACTTTATTCTTAATTTTGCAGATATTATACCGGAAACTTCCTATGTTAAAAAAAATAGAAACAATTGTAGTTATTATCTTATTTGTGTTTCTTGCATTTGTTAATGCTTCAGCTGAAAAATCAGACAAAAATTCAGAAACAATCAAAAATAAACAAAGTGGAACAATATCAAATCAGATTTTTAATTTAGAATTTGCAGGGGATATCGTAATTAATGAATTGATGGCAGATAATAATGCTACAATAACAGATCCTGATGGTGGTTATGCCGATTGGATTGAACTGCATAATATCGGTGATGTGATTGTTGACTTGGGAGGCAAATATCTCAGCGACAAAGCTGACAATTTAACTAAATGGCAATTCCCGATAGGAAGCACAATAGAACCAAATGGATATTTGCTCGTTTGGTGCGACGAAGATATGACTCAACAAGGACTGCATGCAAACTTCAAATTCAGTATGGATGGCGAAGCTGCTTTCCTCGTTGATAATGACGGTACTACAATTTTGGATATGGTAGAATTCGGACCACAAACTACTGATGTTTCATACGGCAGATACCCCAACGGAACAGGAGAATTTGAATTTTTGGTGCCAACTCCAGGTGCGAGGAATATTGCAGTGGGTGTAGATGACTTTTCTGCTGAATTGTCCTTGTCTCCTAATCCTGCAGCAGATTATTTTGATATTTCTCTTGGAACTATCTCCGGCGATAGTATTCAGCCTCAAGATATTACAATATATAATTCGCTTGGCCAACTCGTAAAAATCAGTCTAAAGCAAACATTCCCCTGCCGAATTGAAATTTCAGCACTGCCGCCCGGAATGTATTTCGTAAGATTCGGTACAACAAATATAAAATTTATTAAGTTGTGATATAATTTAAACTAATGTGAAAACACCTCTCGGGGGGAGTGTGTTTGTTGGATTATTTCATTTTTTGTAATTTGCAATCTATTTTTTTACACAAAAATCACAAATCAAATGGGCAAAATAGGACAAATGCCAAGTTTCGAGACTATTGATGATTACATCGCAAGTCAACCAACCGAGGCACAAAAAGTATTGCATGAGCTGAGGACTTTGATTAAATCGGCAGCACCTGAAGCAGAAGAGCTATTGAATTACAAAGTGCCTTCATTCAATTTAGTGCCGGGTGGAAAGCGGGACCAGCAAATTATGATGGCTGCTTATGCCAAATTTGTGGGATTTTATCCATTCCCTACCACAATGAAAAAATTTTCCGATGAATTAAAAGAATTTAAGCAAGGGAAAGGTTCAGTGCAGTTTCCATACGACAAACCATTGCCGAAGGAATTGATTATTCGAATGGTAAAATTCAGATTAGAGGAGCTGCAAAATAATCAAAAGTGATAAAGCGTAGTTGATTTTAACTAAGTAAGATAATGAACTATTTTTTGTAATTAGCAATCTATTATTTATACAAAAATCACAAATCAAATATGCAAAAAAGAATGAAATACTTAAAAAGCTCTTGCTCAGGAAATACACCCCTGGCAGCGAGCATAAATATCAATATATAGTAGGCTGAACAAATAAGAGGGAAATATTTTTGGGAGAGTAATAAAATTGCAGTTCGCTTTAGCGAACTGACAAAATAAATATTACTTTGATTAGCTTTATCCACATTCCGTCACTTAAAAGTGACGGCAATTCAAACAGCCTCGATTCCTGCATTCGCAGGAATGACAGACTAAAGAACTTTCACTATCACTTTCACTTTCACAAAAAAAGAACATACATGCGTGTTACATACAAAGCCATTTTATAAACTTGATAAACTTGATGAACTTTTTCACTTCTGTATTTCGTTCCAGATGCGGACACTTTCGAATATGACAATTCCTGCAGCTACAGACACGTTTAAGGAATGCTTCAACCCGAACATCGGGATTTCAAGAGAATCGTCGCAGGCGTCAATTACGGCGTCATCTATGCCGCTTATCTCATTGCCAAGCACAAGCGTTAGCGGATAATCTGCTAAAACCAAATCTGTGTATAGTTTTTTCTTGTCAGTCAATTCCACAGCAAATACTTTTCTGCCTGAATCTTTTTCGTGCTGTATTGCCTTCAGTATATCTTTTTCGTAAGTCCAGGGTACTGTTTCCAGCGAACCAAGAGCAGTTTTGGATATTTCCTTAGAGGGCGGATGTGGAGTGAAACCGCAGAGCGTCATCCCCGAAACCAGAGCAGAATCGGATGTGCGGAAAATTGAACCAACATTGTATGAACTGCGAATATTATGCAAAATTACGTGGACCGGATGACGCAGAGTTTCCTTCACAGTATCTACTGTATGCCTTTCTGCAAGTATTTCTTCGTAAAGTAATTTTCTCATTTTTTTATATTTCCTGGAAAGTTTCTTTATCTATCCATCCGATATTTCCGTTGGCAATTTTAATTTTTGTCCAATGTCCCAAATTATCAATTATCATAAACTTAGTTCCTTCATGCAGGATGAATGCATCGAGCGCCTCCGAATCCGGTGAGCTTTTCACATAAACAGACGGAGTGAGGATAATTCCTTCATTTGTTTCCTTCAGAAAATGATTCGACTGATATGCCAGATAAAATGAAGATGCCGCAATGAGGAAAAATAATAGAACAAAACCAAATGACACTTTTTTCAGAAATGCTTTATTACTCACAATGAGAAATCCAACGAAGATAACTGCAATCCAGATGAACAAAATTCCCCACCAGGAGAAAGTATCTGTTTCATGCGATTTGGCAATTCCATTCAAATATGAAAAGAGAAAAAATTCCGGTAGCGGTTTAATTTTATCAACGATTTTCAGATTTGCAATTTTCAGATTCAAATTAATACTTTCGTCGGAAGGAGCTAATCTTTTCGCTTTCTCGAAGTTCAAAATAGCTTTACCGTAATTTTTCAGTCGGAATTGGCAATTTCCGAGATTATAGTAAACGTTAGCAGAAACAAAGCCATTTTTGATGATATCTTGGTAAAGCAGTGCTGCTCCCTTGAAATCTTCCTTCATATATGCATTGTTTGCTTTACGGAAAGCTTCATTTGCATTAATTTCATCTGAAGCAAAAGTAAAGTTTTGAATTAAAATGTTTAATATGAATAATAAAAATATCTTTTTCATTTCAATTTCACCTCCAAATCAGATATTACGGTTTCTGCTTCATCGTAAAGTGTATGCAAATTATCATCAACGGCATTAGGTGCATAGCGGGCAAATTCGCATTTATCCAGCAATTCGATCACAGTTGCCACTAACTCCTCGCTTGCTTTTTTCGATTTCAGTATTCCGTCTATATTATCACGAGTTAATTTTGAAACTTGTATGGAAAATTTATCAGCCAAAAAGCCCCAAATAGCTCGGTTAATTTCTTCAGTAAACTTAGCATATTCTTTGGAGAGCAAGAACATTTTTGCGCTCTTCAGCCTCTGCTGAGCTATTTTTCGAGCTTTACTTCTACGATATAATGATTGATTTTCTTCATTTTCCTTTTGCTTTCTTCTCCAAAGTAAAAAGAGAATTAGGAGCGGAAGCGGTAATACCGCAAGTAATAAGAAAATCCCGGACATATAAAATGTTTCGGTATTCTTGTTTTCTCCCATATCAGTCATAATGAAATCAATATCCTGATTTAGCAGTTTCACATCTTCTTTGTTTACACCGGAAATCGTAAAGGATTTATTATCTCCTTCAGTAACTTGAAGTTGCAATTCATCAGTACTATGAGTTTCATATTTTTTGGTTGCAAGGTCGAAAAACGTAAATTCCATTGGAGGAATCTTATATTCTCCTTTAGCCTGAGGAATAATAATATAATCAAAAATCAAATCACCCTGTACATTGGAACTTGTGATTTGAGTATTATCGGACATTTTAGGTTCATATACTTCGAAATTACCCTGTAAATCGAGTTTTGGAGCATCGAGTAATTTCAGATTACCGCTTCCGGAAATTTTCACTTTGTAAGTTACTGCTTCTCCGGCTCTTACAGCATTTTTGTCGAGCCAGGAATTAATTTGGAATTTCCCAACAGCATTTGTGAAAGTAGCAGGAGCACCAGCAGGCAGATCTTTTACGTTAATTTCAATAGTTGGGGATTTCACAACTGTCTCGAAATCTTTATAATTCCCCCCGAAGAAAGAATCATTAAAAAAATCATCGAAAAAATTGCCAAAAGCATCATTTCGCCGCTGACGTCTACTACCCTGCACCTGAAGTCTTACATTTGCTTTAAAATCATATGAATCAACTTTTAATTTGCCAATTTGCTGCGGGAAAAGTAATACTTTCTTGATTGTTGCAGTTCGGAAAGTTTGACCACTCACATTTTCCAAACCATATTTCACTTCGCCCAAGTTATATTCCTGATTCCAGAAACCATTCAACTGTGGTATTTTATCTGGAGATAATTGCAAAATCTGCAATTGTGGATGCATATACAATTTATAAGTTGCAACAACCGGTTCGCCAACGTAAACATTTGTTTTGTCCACATTGACTTTAATTTTCAAATTATCATTAATAATATTAATTGCTTGTTTATTTTGCTCCTTTTCAGCTTGTTTCTGCTGATTCATTTGGTCAAGTCTTGCCTGACTAGGCTTTTGAACGGAAATCTGAACAGAATTGGATTGAATTTTATTCCCGTTATAAGTTAATGTGGCTCCGTCGATTTTGAAATTGCCTTCTTTTGTGGCTTCGAGAACATAAGTCCAGGAAATGGAGCGAGACACCTGCCCGTTTACCCATTGCATATTCTGAGAAGTAGAAGGTCCGGCTAATACATTGAATCCGGCAAAACTTGGTGCCTTAAAATTGCCGGCATCTACATCAATTGAAAAACTAACCTGAAATCTGTCTCCTACTGTAACCACATCTGGTTGGGCTACAGCTCTGAAATTTTCCGCTGAAAGTTTGCCTGATAATAAAACTGCAAACAATATTATAAAAATTGATACTTTTCGCATAAGGAAATTAATTCATTTATGAGAATAATTTTTGTAGGTTTTTAGACGAATTATATTAATTATAATATAACAAGGATATAGATTTTTTGAAATAATTATTCACCGATAATTTTAACGAGTACTCTCTTACGGCGCTTTCCATCAAATTCCCCATAAAATATTTGTTCCCATGGCCCAAAGTCAAGTTTGCCTTTGGTAACTGCCACACATACTTCACGACCCATTACCTGTCGCTTAAGATGAGCATCCGCATTATCCTCATAACCATTGTGACGGTATTGCGAATAGGGTTTTTCGGGTGCTAATTTTTCCAGCCATACTTCAAAATCATTATGCAGACCGGTTTCATCGTCATTGATAAAAACACTTGCAGTAATATGCATTGCGTTCACAAGGAGAATTCCTTCCTGAATTCCACTTTCTAACAGGCAATCATCCACATAAGGAGTAATATTGATATATTCTCTTCTGGACTGAGTATTGAACCAAAGTTCTTTTCTGTAAGATTTCATTTATTCTTGTCCTAATATTTCAATTTCAACGTCTGCAACACCATCACGCAGCATTCCAATTTGTTCTGCAGCAGAACGAGATAAATCCAACACTCTGCCTGCTACAAACGGACCACGATCATTGACTCGTACAATTACTTCTTTCTGATTTTTCAGATTTCTTACTTTCAACATTGTACCAAATGGCAAATCTCTGTGAGCTGCTGTTAATTTTCTTTGTTGGAAAATTTCACCATTTGCTGTTCTGCGAGATTCGAATTGGTCTCCATAATAAGATGCTTTACCGGTAAAAGACTTAGGAAAATATGAATAACTCTCAATATCATTGTTTTGCGATGAATTTTCTTTGTTTTGAGCAGCTTTTGTGTATCTGGGCGGAACCACGTTATTGCTAAAACGCACAATTGATGAACAACTAGTGAGAAGTACAAGCGAAATAACCGTAAAAGCAAATTTATTTACTATATTCATATTAATTTAATATTTATCATTTATGAATATAGCAAATACTTTGCCAAAAAAAAAGAAGGGCTGTCCTTTCGGTCAGCCCTTCCTTATCTCTGCAAGTGGAGAGATATATTTTTAGTTATTATTTAACAACATTAATCTTCTTGATATAAGAATTGCCGTCAATAGTAATCACTACATTATAAACACCCGAAGCATAGTCAACAGCATTAATTTGGATATGATTATTACCTGCATTCATTGTTGAATTATGCAATGTATTAACCAAAGTACCTGCCATATTAAAGATATTAATAGTAACTTCGCTTGCAACCGACAAGTTAATGTCGAATGAAGAAACTGATTGAACAGGATTTGGTTCAATTTCAGTCATAGAAACTTGATTATCACCATTCAGAATCTGAACAGGAACTTCATTGCTATAATTGAAAGAACCATCTTTATCAATCATTTTCAGTCTGTAAATATAGGAATGACCAAGAACAACATTCTTATCAACGAATGGTCCGTAATGAGTGATTGAAGCAACGCCACCACGAGCATATTCTTCACCGATTTTCACAAATGATTTACTAAATACATCATCAGTTCTTTCGATATCGAAACGTGAAGAATTTAATTCGCTGGAAGTAATCCAGTTCAAATTAACTGCATTATTTAATGCTTCTGCGTTGAATGAGAGCAATTCGACAGGTACAACATAACCTTCATTAGCTTCAGCGAAGTCAACAATTGTACGAAGTACTTTTTCGATATTACCCCAATGACGCCATTCTACACCTAATAACGCTAAGTTATATTCAACTGCATTTGTTGTTACAGCTCCAATTCGATCTGATTCAGGAACTAATTTAAAGCTCGGATAAAGCATAGTATCAAACCAAACACTATCGAGTAGCATACCAATACGAGGCACACCAATACCGGGAACATTAATATCGAATTTGCCTGGTATAGGATAATTATCCGGATATAAATCCCAACGTAAGTTTTCACTATAAGTTTCCAAGGTTGGATAAGTTTCCAATCTACCAATGTAAACACCTGTTAAACCGTAACCGGCATAATTTGGTGTTGCACCTTTGAATGGAGTGTTAGGATTTGCCGGAATAGCATGTATGTATGAATCAAATGAGCTGAATACCGGTTCATTATTACGAACGAAGTCCTGTGAACTTATGAAGACGTTTTTCTTCAAACCTGTCAAAGCATCACCAGAATTCAAGAAACCGATAAATTGATCATATTCGTATGGAGAAAGTATATTATCAGTAAGTCCGCCATCCAAATATTGATCATGTCCATCAACCCAGAACATTGTTTTGTACATATCGTAGTTAATTGATCTGCGTTCCCATGCTTTTCTGTCGAATATGTCATAATCAATTCGAGGATCTTCCAAATCAAGGTTACGATACCATCCTAATTTGAACAAACCTGCAACTAAAGTATCTAAGTTAAGATTTGCAGCAATAAGGTTAGGATCTGCAGGGAAGTTTGCAGGATCTAAATCTTGCCAGTATTCTGTTGAAAGCAACATTTTGTAACGTGAACGCATTAAGAAATAACGTGCATTTGTTGTAATTTGATTATTCCAATTGTTTTCGTCATATTGAATAGAGATACGGAATTGATAACGTGGTGAAACGTTTCCGAACATTTTAACGAAAGCTGCAGGAATATTAGTATATTCTTCAGGAGTACCAATAAAATCGCTATATGCTTTTGGAGCAAAATCAGGAGCCACACCATCTGCTAAATTGAAGGAAATTTCACGAATTTCACCTGGAGTCAAATTATTGATGGAAGTTGTAGCAACCATAACCAATGCACCGTCTTCAAAACGATTCATATTGGATTCTTTCCAAATTTCCAATTTTGCAGTCAATCCTGATTGCTGAATTGTGCCATTGTTGCGGATTTGTGCTTTCACATCAACAGGAATCTGTGTCATTATGTATTGTGCATCACTGAATGAATAACCGTCAGTTGCTCTGTAAACATTTGGTTCGTTGAAATTAAGCAATTCCACGTCAACGATGTATGGTTTACCTGAGAATTGTTCTGCACCAATATCATAACGATGACCGGCAGAACCTCTGAGGTTACCATCTATGTCAATAGTATTATAATCAATTGCAACACCACGACCTTCAAGTGAAGAACCAAATGGTACCGGATTTGTTTTAGTACGTAATTTTGATGGGATATCAACTGTTAATTCTAAATCATTAAGGAAATTATAGATACTCACTGAATTATTATCAGTTTTAGCCCATGCTCTCCATTGATCTAATCTGGAAAATTCTTTTGCACCACCGAATTCATAAATTGAACCATCGGTGTTTGTTTGAATAAATCTTGCCATATCAGATGAAGAATTTTGAGTCCAATATATGTTATTTTGGAAATTAACGCCTGCATCAGCCGGTAAAGGATTATAATAAAATACTGCGGCACTCATTGGATTAGTTGTCTGTGACAATTGATCTGAAATGGAAACAGCATTGTTAATAACTTCAGTATTTTCTACCTGAGCAAGAGCAATACAGAAGATTTCGCCATTATTGTTTACGAATTCTTCATTAACATCATCCAAAATGATTGTGTTATTGGAAATTTTGTTGTTTGTTAAGTAATAGTCATTTCTATTAGGCTCATTTGATAACATATCATAACCTAATAAAGTTTGACGTGATGGCAACAAAGCAATACCAACCTGATTTGTGTAATCATTGACTACATTGATATCACGAACTATATTATTCACGATTGTGAAATTGTCATCGGTTTCAGGGAAGAATTGTAATTCAGAACCTGTTCCGAAATCAAATCCGTACTGTTCTGCAAAAATACCAAATGAATTCACCGGTGCTTTCACATTACTGATTTCGTTTCCATCAATCAACATATTTAAGTTGTGATAACCAAAATTTGATTTGGTTGCTTTACCGCCAAGTAAAATACCTGCAGCAGTACGATTTGTATTATTTACATTATCAATTCTGTTATTTTTGATAACTGAATTATCTGCAAATCCTACATAGACACCTGCATAACCAACAGCTGTAATTTTGTTGTTTGCAATAGTATTTCCATTATTATAATAAGTAATAATATAGTCTGACAAAGGTTGTTTGAGAATACCAATACCTAAATCAACTACACCATAACCGAAACCGGAAATAGTATTATATTCGAATAAATTATTCACGTTAGCTAATGTATCCACTGCGTATGTGTTTCCACCTGTTTTTTCATCATAAGGTGAAGAAGAACGCATATAAATAGCAGCTGTTAATCCTTCATTCGGTTGATAATCAAATTCTCTCAAAGCACCTGCAGTGTATTTCATCAATGGAATTTGACCTGTCAGCAAAGGATTTTTATCGGATATAATCAAGTTTCTCAATGTAATATTTCTTGCACCGTTTCCTAAGAAGAATGGAGCACGGAAATTAGCATTTGGTGATTCATTGATTACCTGAATTGTGTTAAGAATACCGCCATCAAAAATAATGTAACCATCAT
>MHAC01000014.1:94278-102008 GCA_001804565.1 Ignavibacteria bacterium GWF2_33_9
CATTCAAATTATATGGATAAATTGCCTGACCGAAGTAAAAACCAATACCGCTACCCGATTGGATATGAATTCTGATAAAACCCTTTTGTGAGATAGATTCTGCCGCCATGAAAGTTACAGTATTATCTGAACTCATACCAGGAATAGCCGAACTCATGTCAATTGCAGGTTCTTCATAATTACTTGGAATACCAATATAATAATTTCTGTCTAACATTAAGAATCTTGTAGGTCCTGTAACGCCACGAATATACATTGCATCGACTGCTTCCTGAATTGTAAGGAAGTTTCTGGAACCGAATCCTGTTTCGCTGATTGTGTAATCACCCGAAAGACCTCCGATAACCGAGAAAGTAGTATTAATCACGTTATTAGAAGTTATTTCATCTCCATTAACGGTAACAGTGAATTTAATTGCATAAGTACCTGTTGTCATTGGAGTGAATAAGTCAGTGAAATAATATTCCACAACATTAGAAACGCCTGCAGGAATTGAAGCAATATTGACTGTTTTGTTGTACATTACAACACCATTCTTTGTAATCACACAATTCAAAGCCAAATTCGTTACGTCCACTGCACCATTATTAATTAAGCGAACACCAGGTCTGAATGGTTGATACAAATAAGTCTGAGATGCCGGAGCCAAAATATTTGTTAGTGCTGCTTCTGTTTCGAAAGCAACTGAGAATATATAGTTTGCATCACCTTGACGTGGATAGTAATTGTTCACCATGTTTCCGTCAGGATGGTCAACATCTGTATCAACTTTGAAAACTACATAATAGTCGCCCACCTGAGGTGCATCAAAGTTTGGAAGAGGAACATCCACATATTCGTTTCTTTTAATCGGGTCACCGTAATTTTCCCAGATAACTGATTTTGTAGCAACTTTTAGATTAGTTTGAGCGCTATAAATATCAGCTTTAACTGTCATGTAGCTTATGTCGTATTTACCTACATTAGAAACACGAGCAATCATTGGAATTAAGTGATCACCAAATTTATAAGCTGAATTCAATTTTGGAACAGGGTTTTGAATATTTGTAAGTTCCAAATCATAATCAAGAGCAATGTAGAATTTGGATTTCACTGTTTGATTTAAAGCAGGATAACCCACAACTTCCAACACAGCTGTAACTTCATAAAGTCCGCCAAGAATTTGATCTTGATTAGTTTTCAGATCCAATGCACCGTTAGTACCTGCAGCAATACCTTTCGCAGCAGGAATATCAATACGATATGCATTTCCAACAGGTTGAGGATCGAAATTAATCAATTCATCATCAGGATCGCTTATTGTTTCAATACCTGTATAAATTGTTGAAGCTTCAGGATCGCCAATTGGTCCATAGATACTATAACGCAAAGCAACTTCATATTGAGAAGCCTCTCTGGAAATTAGTACGTAAGGACGATTAATTTCATCATCGTAAATATAATCTTCTGTCAAAACATACTTTCCGTCAGGATTTACTTTAGTCATAGCAGGCAATACCTTCAAAGTATAAGTTTTGCCTTTAGGTAATTTGAAAGGTGCATCCCCCAAAATTCCTCTTGAAGTATTTGGATTTACATTGCTATAGGCAAATGTAGAAAACACCAAAGGATCATTCGGTATAATATTAACATAATTTGACGCACTCGAGCCCGTGAAATATATCCATCCGAATACGTTTTGAGCACCTAATCCGGCTGTATTTCCCCAAATTATTTTAATTTGATTTGATGTTTCATAGAATTTAATCTGAACATCAAAAGTAGAACCGCCGCCATTACTGTAAACACGGCCTTTTCTTTGTTCGATAGTAAGTACTCTGAAAGGTTCTGCACCGGTCACTTGATAGTACAAACCATCTTCTGTGTATAAATCTGCAGCATACCAAGACAAAATATTTGGGAATGTGTAAAGTTTTGGTACTGCTAAAGCAGAAGGACTACGATAAGTATTGAAGGAAATGAAACCATTTCCGTAAATATACAGCGTATTCACTGTCTGATTGTCGTATTTGAAGGAAAAAGGCATTCCCAGTGCATAGTAGGGATCGTCTCCTTCGCCTATTTTTGTACCATTTGGTAATTGCTGGTACAATTCAAAGCCTTCTGCAAATTTCGAGTTGAGTAAAGTCTGCGCCTGAGCCTCTCCCCAACTAAAAATTATGAAACTGAGCAATATCAGCCCCAAGATTCGTTTAGCTGATTTCATGGTATTACTCCTTAATATATATGAAAAATTAATTTTTATTTTCTTTAACTTCTATTATTTCAAACTACAAATTTAAAAAAAAACATACCAAAAATGAACACTTTTCTGTATTTTTTTTATTAATATATTTATTATTATCTTCTTACATTTTTTTTTAATTTTACATTATTCACTTAATTCATTCCTTTTTTTTTCTGTATTTTTGTTTTAAGTGTTTCTTTATTGATTTTATAATATTTTATAACTCTATAATACATAATTAGTTATGACTGTCAAAAAATTTACTTCGAATAAAAAACATCTTATTTTTTTAGGTTTCGAAATTTTCGCAATAGGTTTCGCCCTATTTATTTTGATTAATTTCAAAATATTTACTGTCAAGGAAATTACACACTACAATGTGATTTCTTCACTATTAATCTTACTTGGTCTCATTACATTCATCACCGGATTACGAAAAAGAACTTTCGTTTTTTCGCAAAATTCTATCTCTTTTTTCAATAATAAATCTTTGAAATTCGAATCTGATTTTTCTAAGATTTATCATGTTCGTCTTTTCAGCCCTGAAAACAATCGCCAGTTTACGCTAGGCATAGTAAAAGAGACTGAAAATACTAAAAAAGATGCTTCGCCGAATGATATTGACGAAAATAAAGAGATTTTACAGATTTCATCAGCATTTTTCGAACCTAAAACTTTGCTGAACGTAGCAAAAGAACTCCATGCTCTTGCATTAAAACATGAATTTCTGTTCGATGATGAACTTGACATTATAAATTCACCATCCTCAAATAAAAATCTAAACAAATAATGTGCCAATAATTGCTAATTGTTATGTAAAATATTAATACCATTGTTTTTATTTCGTCTTATTTTCAAAATTTAATACTTATGAAAATTCAACTTTACAATTCGCTTTCTAAACAAATTGAAGATTTTAATCCAATTCGTGATAATATTGTAAGAATGTATTCCTGCGGTCCAACTGTTTATAATCATGCTCATATAGGAAATATGCGTTCATTTCTATTTGCAGATTTGATGCAATCCACTCTTCGTAATGTCGGAGAATGGGATTTGAAATGGGTTATGAACATAACCGATATTGATGACAAAACTATCCGTGGCAGCAGCTTTGAGTCAGAGGCATGGTTACCCGAAATGGGAGAACAAACTAGCGACAGACTTGAAAATTTGAGAAATTTTACAAATTATTATAAAACTCTATTTCTGGAAGATATTCAGAAGCTGGGTATTAATTTGGATGATTTTCACAAAATCCCTCATGCAACTGATTATATAAGTGAAATGCAGGAATTAATACGTAAAATTTTCAAAAATGGCTATGCTTATATTTCAGAAGGTTCTGTTTATTTTAACGTAGAAAAATATTCACAAGCAGAAAATTACGGGAAACTGAAAAAAATCGATTTTAGTAATTTCCAGAAAGGGGTGAGAATAGATGCCGATACTTATGAACGTGATGATGCTAATGATTTCGTACTTTGGAAAACAAAAAAAGATGGTGAGCCATTCTGGGACTTTGAATTGAATGCCAGCAACCTCCCCGGTCGACCGGGGTGGCACATGGAATGCTCCACTATGGAATATGAAATTTTAGGTCTCCCATTCGATATTCATACAGGTGGAATTGACCTGCAATTCCCTCATCATGAAGATGAAATTGCTCAAAGCAAGGCAGGTTACGGTATCGACCCGAATCCTTTCTGGTGCCATAATGAATTTTTGGAAGTTGAAGGAAAAAAAATGAGTAAATCCCTTGGCAATTTTTATTCGCTTCGTGAACTGCTTGACAAAGGGCTTGACCCGCTGGATATTCGTTTTGCTATGTTAATGGCTCATTACAGGACTAAATATAATTTCACTTTTGCAGGGGTGGAAGCAGCTGCAAAAGCCAGACAAAAAGTACAGGATTATATTTATCAATTATTTGAGGAATCTTCCGATAATTCAATTAATGAAATTCCTGAAAACAAATATTTACCTAATACATTTTTCGGGGAAATTGCTATTGATTTGCATACACCAAAGGCACTTTCAAAGCTTTTCGAATTTATCTCCAACTATCCTGCCGGTAAACTTTCAAACGAATTGAAAAATGATTTGAAACAAGTTTTCGTAAAGATAAATTCTATTTTCAAAATCTGGGAAATTGCTCCAAAACCCGAAAATAATGTGTTAATTCCTCAAGAAATTTTGGATATTGCCGAGCAAAGATTTCAAGCAAAAAAAGATAAAAACTGGACTTTGGCAGATGAATTGAGAAGTAAAATTACTCAAATGGGATATAGCATTTTGGATTCAAAAGACGGATATGAAATAAAACAAAATGATTGATCAATCAAAAAAATTAACTTTTGGTATAATTGGCGGAGGAATGGTAGGTTCCGCTCTGGCTCAATTTCTGCACAAAAAAGGGCAGCTTGATTTTCTTTACCTACGTTCATCAGCTAAAAATGCAAAGTTTCTACAAACAGGTATCCCTGAAAATTTGATAATCAATAATTTTTCCAATATTTGCAAGATTCCAGACTGCTTCATTTTAGCAGTTAATGATAATGAAATTTCAAATGTTGTTCAAACATTTGAAAGCGAATATAATGTTTTATTGAATGATAAATTTATTTTCCATCTCTCAGGTTCAAAAGGAACAGACCTACTGACTCCCTTAAATAAATATAATGCTAAAACATTTGCAGCACATCCTTTTCAGACATTTTATTTTTACAATTCAGAAATTTTCAATAATCTCATTTGGGGAATCGAAACTGCGAACACTCCTTTAAATGAAATAAATTCTGTCATTTCTGAATTGAATGGAAAATGTTATTTTTTAGATAATGAAATTATTGCGCATAAGGAATTGTACCACTTAGTTGCAGTTGCAGCTTCAAATTTCCTAATCTCCACTATTGAATTTTCCAAACTTTTATTTGTAGAATCTAAGCTGGAAGAACCAAGATTGGTTGAACAAATCATCCATCTTTCAGTTGAAAATTCACTTAAACATTTTTGCGACAAAAACGAATTTCCACTATCAGGACCACTCGCAAGAGGAGATTCAGAAACAATTACCAAGCATTTAAACATTCTTTCTCATAAAAAAGATTTGCAAAATATTTACAAACATTTTTCACTTGCGACTTTACAATTGCTTCACACAAAAAATATAATTTCAAAAGAAACATTCGACTTAATTCACGAGCAATTAAGTTGATTTTAATATTTTTTTATTTCTGTTTTCATCTCAAAATTTCATTATTTCCCTAATACTACGTCTTTTCATATTTATATTGTAATTTTGTAAAAAAGTAAATACAGCATGTGCGGAATTGCAGGCATCGTAAAAACTAAGAGTAATAATTATCAAATAGAAAAATCCTTGCTCAAACAAATGAGTGATGTTATTGTGCATCGTGGACCTGATTCCGATGGTCAATGGCTTTCCAAGTCAGGAAATGCAGGTTTTTCATTCAGACGTCTCGCAATAATTGACCTCACTGAAAACGGCAATCAACCGATGCAAATAAGCGATGGAAGATATACCATTGTATTCAATGGCGAAATTTATAATCATGCAGAATTACGCTCAAAACTCGAAAGAAAAGGGTATAAATATAAATCCCACACAGATACTGAAACAATTCTTTATGGTTATCAGGAATGGGGCGAAGCATTACTCCAGAAAATGTGGGGAATGTGGTCAATTGCTATCTGGGACGAGCAAAGACAGGAATTTTTTGCAGCACGTGACAGAATTGGAATAAAACCATTTTACTATTTGCAGCATAATGGGAATTTAATTTTTGGTTCAGAAATTAAATCTATCATACAGTATAAAAATTACTCACCTGCCGTTAATTATGAGCAATTACCAATTTATTTCACCTTAGGAGCTTCTTCGCAGGAAAACACTTTATTTGAATCAATAAAGAAACTTCCTGCAGCTCATTTCCTTAAATATAAACTTGACGGCAAAGTCACAATTAAGCAATATTGGAATCCTTTCAGTTCGGTAATTCCATACGAAAATTGGACAGAAGCCCAATTGCAGGGTGAATTAATGAATCTGTTGCGTGATGCAATCAAGATTCGTATGATGAGTGATGTACCTTTCGGAGTTTTCTTAAGCGGGGGTATTGATTCCAGTTTAAATGTTGCTCTAATGCATGAATATATGGACCGCAGAATTGATACATTTACCGTTGGGTACAAGGATTTATTAAAATACAATGAGCTTGAGTATGCCACACAAATTTCAAAGCAATTCAATACAAATCACCGTGAAATAATAATTGATAACGAAATGGCATTGCCTGCTCTGGAAAAACTTGCCTGGCATCTGGATGAACCAAATGGAGATCCAGTTTGCATACCAATATATTTTCTAAGCAAACTCACACGTAACGAAGGTACTATAGTAGTTTTAGTCGGCGAAGGAAGTGATGAACAGTTCATAGGCTACAGTTGGATGATTCGTGAAATCATGTTCAATAAACATTACTGGAAAGCTTTTAAATTACTTCCGACAATGTTCCGTAAAGCAATATATTATTCACTGAAGCCAATTTTAGAACGAGCAAATCAGTATCAGATGCTTGATTATTTCCAAAAAGCTGCTAATAACTGGGAGCAGTACTGGAGCGGACAACCAATTTTAACAAACGTGGAACAATCACACTTATTTTCACCAAAATACCATCAACATTTAGCAAGTACTGCACATTACACATCAAAAATTAATTCTGACGCACATTCTTTCGATATAGACATAGATTTCTCAAAACAGGCAATATATACTGAATTTGCTCAAAGATTGCCGGAAATGCTTTTAATGCGTGTGGATAAAATGGGTATGGCAAATTCTATTGAACCAAGAGTACCTTTCCTTGATCATCGAATTGTGGAGATGAGTTTTGCTCTAGATTTCAAAAAGAAAATTCCGGATGGAAAAACATCTAAATATCTTCTTAAAAAAGCTTCAGAAGGAATTATTCCTGATAATATAATTTACAGACGCAAGCAGGGCTTTGCTGCACCTGTTACTGAATGGCTGCGCAATGAATGGTTTGATTACACAAAAAATAAACTTCTCAATTCCCAACACGTGAAAGAAGGCATTTTTTCGAAGGACTATATCAATAATATCCTCAATTTACACAAAACACACAAAAAGAATTTCAATAAAGAAATCTATTCCTTGCTTTCCTTTGCTCTTTGGGAAGAAAAATTCTTATAATTGCCATTAGCATTTAATAACTCATGTCAATAACACTAAGTTAAGATACTTTAAAAACGAAAAAAAGACGCCTGTAAAAAGCGTCTTTCTTATCAAAATAACTATAATTATTATTCAGCAGGTTTTTCTTCAGTCTCAGCAGCATCTTCTGCCGGTACATCATCTGAAGTGGGTTCTTCTGTCGATTCTGCTTTAACTTCTGCAACAGCTTCTTCTGCAGCAGGTTCTTCAACTACAGCTTCTTCAACTACAGCTACTTCTGCA
>MHAC01000015.1 GCA_001804565.1 Ignavibacteria bacterium GWF2_33_9
GAATGCATATTATGTCCGAGTTCGTGAACGAGTGTGAACACATCGTCCAAAGTATTATTCCAGTTAAGCAAAATAAATGGATGCGGTCCTGCTCCGGAACTATTTGAATATGCTCCTGAGCGTTTCGCCTTTGTTTCGTAAACGTCAATCCATCTATTTTCGAAACTATATTTCATAACGTCCACATATTCTTTACCAAGTGGTTCAAGTGCTTTCAGTATCATTTCCTTTGCTTCATCGAAAGTATAACTTCTATCCACAGCAGGGAAAAGCGAAACATAAGTATCGTAAGGATGCAATTCATCGAGCTTTAACACTCTTTTTTTAATTGAAGCCCAACGTTGCAGTGTCTTCACATTGTCATTTGCAACTTTCACCAAGTTATTATAGACTGAAACGGGAATATCGTTTCCGAAAAGTGATGCTTCCAAAGCGGAGTTAAAATGATGAATTTTTGCAAAAGTTGTACGCATAGTCACTCTGCCATTGTAAAGCGAGGCAAAGGTCTGCTTAAGTTCATTATATGGTACATAAGTAGCTTTGTAAACTTCACGGCGGTAATTCCTATCCTGAGAGTAAAGTCCTGAACGATAACGTCCATGAGAAACACGTACATCATTTCCGTCAGAATCTTTGATTACAGGGAAAGGTAATTCTGCATCATTCAAAATGCCGTAAGTATCATTTGTAATAGAGAAAATCGGTTGTAATTGTGCAAGTAGTTTTTCTTCTTCTGCAGGCAGCGTATGGTCTTTATCGTGGAAGAGATATTCGAAGTATTTCTTGAATCCGGACAAGTATTTATTACTGTTTACAAATCCGTCAATTTTCTCTTTCGGATTACTGAGGATTTCCGGAACGATGAAAGCAGTAGCAGCACCGAATTCGCTCCAAAGTTTGGAAACTTTTGTATCGCAATTCTGGAAATAAGCATCCGTCAAATCCATATCATGCCCCAATGACGCATATAGATACATTCTCGAAAGTCTTTGGCTTAGATCCATCTGGAGATTTATGCAATGTTCGAGGTCCTGAGCTGAATTTCCTAACTTACCTTTGAACTCATCAAATTGCTTTAAATCTGTTTGAATTGAAAGGTATTCTGCATCGAAATCTGCAGGAGATTTGAAAAATTCAGTCAAATCCCACTTGTACTTGGAATCGATATCATTCCTTGTTGGGAGTTGATTTTGAGCTAAAGTTTGCATTGTCATACCTAAAATTAATGCAAAGAAAAGTATTGTTTTCATTTTAATTTAATCTTAATTTATTGAAGTTTATTTTTACAGAACTATAAAATTAAGGAAATTTTCTTTAAAACTATTTATCATAAACTATTTTCATTTATTTTTCCCTATTTTGTAATTTTTTGTATTTTTTTTTGTTTTATAATTATCAATATGTTGTTTTTTGAGAAATATCTTTTTGGAGTATAAATGAAAACCTTTTATTCTTTTTTAGTCTTATTGATTATTACTTCTCAAATTACCCATTCAGAGTGGCAATACAGATATAATGGTCAAGGAATTAAAGCATCCTCTCCACAAGGTGATTTATTATTTATGGGCAGGGAAAATGGTATTACTGAGTTGAATACCAAAACTAATGAAATGCAAAACTTAAATACTTTGAATTCTGATTTAAAGAGTAATTATATTAACTCAATGTTAAATCTTGATGATGGAAGTATTTTGGTAGGTACTATGAATGGATTATCACTCATTCAGGATGGAATAATCTCTTCGGATGAAACAATCTGTTCGACTTATCCGGATGATGAGGTGAGGCTGCTTTATAAGTCCGAACAAGGAACAATTTGGACTTTTTCTTCGCACAAAGTTAATTGTTTTAAAAATGGTGCATGGAAATCAATTGACATAAGTGATAGTGTTAGATATAATGATACTACAACATATCCTTTCGATATCTGGAGATTATTCATACATGGGGAAGATGTATGGGTGCTTTTCAACGATAATAAGAAGACCTATACAAAATTTTATTCAAATACAATTGATTTGCAAATCAGGATTGCTGTTGTTAATGAAAACGGTATTGTCAAGACATTTCAGAAGCAGGATGAATTCCCTATGAAGCAGGGTAGTTATTCTATTACCGATATTGGAGATGAAGTAATTTGGAAAAATTCTGATAGTGTTTACATTTATAATGGCAATGAATGGAAGACTACTAATAAATTTAATTTTAAAGATTATACCCCTTACTGGAATGTTGATTTTGTAAAAGATACCGATGGAAATATTTGGTATACCGTTGCTGACGACGTGAATACAGCAATTTTTCCTGTGAATTATAATGTAAAGACCGGTGAAGTAACAAGATATTTGGACAAAATTGTAAATCCTTTAATTTTTAGAGTAAAAATACTGGATGATGGAACTATTGTTGCATATTCTTACAACAATATATATGTAAAAAAGAATGATTTGTGGGAAGAATATAACGTAAAAACTGACTTAGGACTTACTAATAATGATTATTTTACTATTTTTCCTAATAGAATTAATAATAAGACATATTTAACAACGACTACTTCTGTTACCGTCCCATCGAGTAGCTTAATTTGTCTTGAAGATAAATCAATAATTAAACCAATTGCTTATGATTTCCCGTTTATAAGTTTAACAAGAGTTTACATCAATTCCAGAGGCGAAGGCCTTTATGAAGGTGTTTCTTCAACTCCCGGGATGAAATATCAATATCAAACTGCTTATTTAAATTTAATGCAATTTTCAATTGGAATGATTACCAAAATTAAAAATGTTGAAGATGGCAACATTTATTTCAATGGGATGAGGTTGAAGCAGGAAACGGTTGATGCTCCATTTATTTCTACCTGGGAAGATATAAATATCACAAAAATTGATATGGGATATTCAGATAAAGATGTTGTGGACGTTAAAGATTTTGATTCAAATGGAGACATAATCTATGCACTTGGCTCTTATTTATTTGAAGAAGATACAATGAGCGTATATGTTTCAATATATAACATTAAAGACAAAACGCTGCAAATGTATGATAAAACTAATTCTGATTTACCTGACTGGTACTGGACTTATGCAGGAATGTTTTACTCGCAACATGATACTGTAGAGAAAAATATTCAGTTAGATAACGATAAAAATGCTTGGATTTTAACGACTAAAGGTCTCCTCAAATTCAAACCTGATAAAACAGAGAAATTTCCCAAACCAAGAATGAATCCGAATGTTTATTATCTTAACATGGAGTACGATGCAAAATATAATGATATTCTTTTCTTTGCTCAAAATTCAAGTAAATTATGGTATTTCAATACAATTACAACGACTTGGGATAGTTTGGAAATTGCTGATTCAGGAATAAAGGGTTCAATATCCAAAAATTTCACGGGAAATGGCACAGTAGTGAGCTGTAAAAAATTGATTGATAATCGCATCTATGCCTCCGATAATTTAGGATATCTATATAAATATGCAGGGCAAGGGCATTTCCAGCAAATAGATTTGAATTTTAACGGCATGCCAAACCTTGGGTGTCCGATTCATGATATTTGTTTGGGAGGAGATGGAAAATTTTATTTGGCAACAGATGTTGGACTATTTTATAATGATAATTTAAATAGTGTCGAAGATAAAGAAACCGAACTTAAGAGTGATATTTCAATTTCTCCCAATCCTGCAAGTGATTATATCTTAATAGATTCTCCATCTATAAAGAGGGATCTAGGGGGTGTGTCGGATGAAATCAAGATTTTTAATATCTTCGGGGAATGTGTCCTAAATGTAGGGGCAAATCATGAAATGACTCAACAAAAAATTGATGTGTCTGCTCTGCCAACTGGGGTGTATTTCGTAAAAGTTGGTAAGGAAGTGCAGAAATTTGTGATTATAAATTAAATCGAATTTGCCATTTCTGCAACTTTTTTCCCGATTGCAGGAGCAGAAGTTAGTCCGGGAGATTCGATTCCTATGAGATTTATAAATCCGTCTAACCCTTTGTCGGATTCATTTTGTATGATGAAATCACGCATTGGTTCGTCGGGTTTTTGTAATTGAGGTAAAATCCCTGCATTGTCCGGTGCGATATCCATATATTCGAGAAATGGCAAGTAGGCTTTTGCCTGTTCGTAGAAATACCGATGCATACTTTCATCAACTGAATATTCGATTTCCTTTTGCTCAGGTCCAATGAAAAGTCCCAAACGCATACCACCGAATAAGTCGGGGGTTGTGTGAATCCCTACTGAACCTGAATCAGGAGGTACGGGGTAAATTAATGCTTTTGGATAAAGTTCCAATTTCCGGTGTACACGGAAATAAATCCCCTTACGATAAACAAGATTATATTTATTTACATCAGTATCAATTCCAATCATTTGTGCAATCTTTTCTGAAAAAAGTCCTGCAGAATTGATTACGATGTTAGTTTCAAAATCAAAAGAAGTTCCATCAGGATTCTGTATAGTTAAAATATACTCCGAATTTTTTCTATCAATGCCAATTACCGATGAGTTATACGCAAAAGTACATCCATAGCTGATTGCTTTTGCTTCAAGATATTGCATGTAACTATGCGAATCTATTGTTCCTGAGGTGGGACAAAAGATTGCAAGATTTGATTTTACATTGGATTCAATGCGACTTATTTCGTCTCGCTCAACAATCCTTACCGAATTTGCATTATTATCAACCGCCTTTTGGAAAAGTTCAGGAATTTGCTTTTCAGTTTCTTCATTAGTGGAAACAATTAATTTGCCGGAATTACGATGTGGAATATTGTTTGCTTTGCAAATATGATAAATCATTTCATTGCCTACCACACACAAATTCCCTTTATTCGAACCTTGCGGATAGTAAATCCCTGCGTGAATAACTTCGCTGCTGCGGCTGGATGTTTCTTGTCCGAATGATGAGTATTTTTCAATAATAAAAACTTCACTGTTTTTCTGTGAAGATATTGCTTCGGCAACTGCCAAACCTATTACACCTGCACCTATGATTGTAATTCTTAGCATTCTTCTTAATTATTCATAACGGAGTGAATCTACAGGATCCAAGGAAGCAGCACGATATGCCGGGAATACACCTGATATCAAGCCTAATAAAATAGAAATAATTAAACCTAGCATTACCCATTTAAGAGAAATTGTAAAACTCATCCCTATCATCATACCTAAAAATCCACCTAACCCAACTCCTAAAATAATTCCAATAATACCACCAATAAGAGTAAGAACAATCGTTTCAGAAATAAAATGTGCAATAATCCATCTTTTCTTTGCTCCAACAGCTTTACGTATGCCAATTTCTCTGGTTCTTTCCTTCACAGTTATAAGCATAATATTTGTTATACCAACTCCTGCCGCAATCAGAGCAATTAATCCTGAGAAAAATCCGAAATAAGTAAGAAATCCTGTTAGTCCACTGAATTGTTCGGAAATAGATTCATTAGTTTCAACTTCAAAATTATTTTCTTCATCAGGTTTCAGATTGCGTATAATGCGCATATTCCCTATTGTTTCATCAAGTAAATAGGATAAAGCAACTCTATTAGGAGCCTTAAGGAAAATGGATAAATCCAATTCCCACCTTGAAGTAAATAATGTTATGTAATTCGTAATTGGGACAATAACAACATTATCCTGAGATTGACCAAACATTGCTCCTTTCTTTTTCAGAATACCAATTACAGTATATGGTTTATTTTCAATTTTAATAATTTTTCCAATTGGATCCACATTAGGTAAAATTTTGACAATAATATCATTGCCGATTACTGCGACATTCCTTTTGAATTCCACATCTGCCGGAGTGAGCGCCCTTCCACTTTCTACGTCATAATTCGAAGTAAGGAAATAATTGGCATCACCACCATTAATAATCACATTAGGGTCTGTTTCCAAACTTCCGTATTTCAGAATCCGACCACCTGTATTGGCAAAAGCTGAAATCAGAATTTCAGAACCCATTCTTTCATTTAATTCCTGATATTCTTTGTATGATATATTCGGTCTTTTGCGATATTTCCACCAATCATTACCCATTTGGATTTTTGGAGTGCGGAAAATATAGAATACATTTTCTCCGAGGGATTCCAATTCGTCATCCATCGTGGAATCAATAGTATTTACTAACGAACCCGAAAACATAATTGCAAAAACACCTATAATGATACTCATTAAAGTGAAAAATGTACGCAACTTCTGACTGCGTATAGAATCAAATGATTGGCGAATTATATCAAATATTTTTTCCATTTTATTCGTACCTTATTGCTATTACAGGGTCAAAATTTGATGCTCTGATTGCCGGAACTAATCCGGCAAAAATTCCTACAATCATTGAAATAATCGAAGCCAAACCAAGTAAATCAAGTGGAATAGTAGGGGATAAAAATTGAACTTGAGGTATAAACTTAAAGATAAATGTACTTGTTACAAATGCAATCAATGATGTAAAGATAAATGATATTATTGCTCCAAGTAATGCAAGTAAAGTAGATTCAAATATAATTTGCAGTAATATCATTCTTTTCTTCGAACCTAATGCTTTACGGATACCAATTTCTTTCGTTTTTTCGTAAATAGATACGAACATAACATTCACAATACCTATTATCCCAACAATGAATGAAAGCATTGTCATGCCAATTC
>MHAC01000016.1:0-37183 GCA_001804565.1 Ignavibacteria bacterium GWF2_33_9
AATATTTCTTTGAACAATAATTATAATAAAGAATTTAAATATCTATATAAGATAATTGATATAGAAAGAGGTCAAATATATATCTTAGGTTCAAGTTCAAATAAAAATTTTAAAGTTCCGAAATACTTTATCAAACCTAGTAGAAAATTAAGATTACAAGTTGAAGTATCAAATCAGGATACAATTTTTAATCTTTTTTCTAATAATTTTTTTTATATTCTTAACGATTTAGTAGTTAACCAATCACAGAACAATATTAATTCAAACAACACAAATAATATTTTGATATATCCAATTCCATTTAAGAATTATGTTACCTTAAATATTGGAAATTTTACAAATATTTCTAAATTTCAAATTTATGATTTATTAGGAAATGAAGTTTTATCTTATAAAGTTATAGATTGTTCCTGTAAGTTATTTTCAATTAAAACTGATTTTTTGCGTTCTGGTTACTATCTATTTGTTGTTGATGATATAAACGGTGTTAAGTTTTCATTTAATATTTTCAAACAGTAATTTTTTAAATTCATAAAGGTATTGGAATGAAAAAATCGTTTTTGTTATTGTTGTTTTCATTGCTTTTTATGTCGTGTGGTGAATATTCAGAGGAGCCATATTCATTCAAAGCTAATTTCTTAGGCACTTATTATGGTGATGTTAAACTACATATATCTGATTCGAATCATTATATGTACTTTGGATATGAGAGCGGTAGATATGCTGTACTTAAAAATAATTCAAATTTGGAGTATCCTGATTTACCTCCAAGAACAATAATTTGTGATATTTATAAGCATGACACTACAAAATGGTTTAATCATATTCTCAGAGCATTAAGTCGTTATGAATATGATGAAATAACGAATTATTATTGGGATCATGATGATTTGAATAAAAACAAAGATACTGTGATACAAAGCATTACATTATATGAATGTGAAGAAGATTCAATAAGTATTATTATTTGCTATAAAGCAAAAAGTATGAGTTTTGGATATATTTTTTACGGTGCAAAAGTAAAAGAAAAATAATTGATATAATTAATGTGAAAAAGCAGAATATTACATATAATTTTAAGACTTTGTCTAATAAGTATCAATAAACAATTTGCATTCGCTCATTATTAATGGGTACACTCAGTTCATACATCACTGGGTGTACCTTTTGATTTGAAAAAATGTCAACGCCCTGCCGCCGGGAGTATATTTTGTGAGAATTGTGGACGTGGTGCAGAAATTTGTGAAGATGTGATGATAGTGAACGGAAAAGGGGACGAAGTCCCTGGCATTTCGACACTCAGGTAGAAATCTGGGCTATTTTGTATGTGACCTCTCCCTAAATCCCTCTCCTTAAAGAGAGGAACTTTTATTTTATGTCATTCCGACTCGCAGGGTGAAATCCAGAAATATAGCCCACGATTTTAATCATGGGAAAAGGAAAGCAACACACCCCCTCGCCCCCTCTTGTTTGAGGGGAAAAGAAATCACGAAGTGGTTCAATAAATAATCAGTTCAAAATAAAAGGAAATTTGTAATTTTGTGAATATTTTTGACTTTGATTTATTCAATTAAAAATAAGGATTTAAATGAAAACAAATAATCCCTTGCAAATATGCCTTTGGTTCGATAATCAGGCAGAAGAAGCAGTTAACTTTTACTCTTCTCTTTTTCCGAATTCGAAAATTGGAAAAATTGCTCGTTACACTTCCGAAGGAAAGGAAATTCACGGACAGGACGAAGGTAAAGTAATGACAATAGATTTCGAATTGAACGGAATGAAGTTCATTGCTCTAAATGGTGGTCCAATATTCAAATTCAATGAGTCAATGTCCATTTGTGTGATGTGCGATACTCAGGAGGAAATTGACTATTACTGGTCTGAGCTTACTAAAGAAGGTGCTGAAAGTTATTGCGGCTGGTTGAAGGATAAATTCGGAGTATCCTGGCAGATTGCTCCAAATGTATTGAGCAATATGCTTTCTGATGAGAATCCGAGGAAAGTTCAAACAGTTACAGCTGCTTTTATGCAGGTTCGTAAGTTTGTCATTGCAGATTTATGGACGGCATTTAATTCAGTGAAATAGTTTTCAAACTATGTATTACTAAGGAATCTCAACAATTCACCAAATTTATATATCAAAAAAGGGGCTCATTGCCCCTTCTCTAATATTGTACATCCTATTTTACTTCAAATCGAAACGGTCTGCATCCATAACTTTCACCCATGCCTTCACAAAATCCTCAACAAATTTTTCTTTATTGTCATCTTGGGCATAAAACTCAGAATAAGCACGAAGAATGGAATTAGAGCCAAATATTAAGTCAACTCTAGTTGCTGTCCATTTCGTCTGATTAGTTTTTCTGTCAACAATGTGATAAAGATTTTCGGAAACAGGTTTCCAATAATAATTCATATCAGTAAGATTAACAAAGAAATCATTGGTTAGAATTCCTTCTTTATCTGTGAATACACCGTGTTTAGTATTTCCGTGATTTGTGCCTAAGACTCTCATTCCACCAATCAGAACAGTCATTTCAGGAGCAGTTAAACCCATAAGCTGAGTTCTGTCGAGTAGAAGTTCTTCCGGGTCCACAATGTAATCTTTTTTCTGCCAGTTTCTATAGCCATCGTGAATTGGTTCGAGTACTTCGAAAGATTCTGTGTCGGTCATTTCCTGAACAGCATCGCCTCTTCCGGGATTGAACGGGACTTTAATATTTACTCCTGCATCATTTGCAGCTTTTTCGATTGCAGCGCTTCCACCTAAAACAATCAAATCTGCAAGACTTACTCTATTAGCGAATTCTAATTGAATTTCGATTAGTTTATTCAAGACCTTCTCAAGTCTTTTAGGTTCATTGCCTTCCCAATTCTTTTGCGGATTTAGTCTTATTCTCGCTCCATTAGCGCCACCTCTGAAATCAGAAGCTCTAAAAGTTCTTGCACTGTCCCATGCAGTATTTATAAGTTCAGTTTGGCTTAATCCACAATTAAGAATTTTAGATTTTAATACTTCAATTTCAGATTGAGAAAGATTATTATCCGATGTTGGAATAGGATCTTGCCAGATTAAATCTTCTGCGGGTACATCAGGACCAAGATAACGGCTTTTCGGACCTAAATCTCTATGAGTTAATTTAAACCAGGCTCTTGCAAAAACCTGAGCAAAATATTCAGGATCTTTGTAGAATCGTTCGGATAACTTGCGATATTCAGGATCTATTTTGAGAGCCATATCGGCGTCTGTCATCATTGGATTCCTACGAACCCCCGGGACATGAGCATCAAAAGGTTTATCCTCATCTTTGATGTTCACAGGCTCCCACTGGTTTGCACCGGCAGGACTTTTGGTGAGTTCCCAGTCATAAGTGAAAAGCAGGTGGAAATAAGTATTATTCCACTTATTCGGATGAGTAGTCCAGGCACCTTCTAATCCACTGGAGACTGTATCTTCTGCATTACCCTTGCCTTTGGGATTCATCCACCCAAAACCCTGATGTTCAATTGGTGCACCTTCGGGGCTAGCATCTAAAATTGAAGCATCTCCATTCCCGTGAGCTTTCCCAACAGTGTGTCCTCCGGCTGTTAATGCAACTGTCTCCTCATCGTTCATAGCCATACGCTTAAATGTAGTTCTCATATCCTGTGCAGTTTTCAATGGGTCAGGATTTCCATCAACACCTTCAGGATTAACATAAATTAAACCCATTTGTACAGCAGCTAAAGGATTTTCCAGCGATTCACTGTCGGAATCTGATGAGTATCTGGATTTTGCAAGCCATTCTTTTTCTTCGCCCCAATAAATATCTTTCTCGGGATGCCAAATATCTTCTCTGCCACCGGCAAAACCAAATGTTTTAAATCCCATAGATTCATAAGCCATATTTCCTGCAAGGATGAATAAATCCGCCCAAGAGATTTTATTGCCGTATTTTTTCTTTATCGGCCAAAGAATCCTTCGGGCTTTGTCGAGATTAACATTATCGGGCCAACTATTTAGTGGTGCAAAGCGCTGATTCCCTGTATTGCTTCCTCCTCTACCATCAGCCGTGCGGTATGTTCCGGCACTGTGCCATGCCATTCTTATCATTAATCCACCGTAATGACCCCAATCGGCAGGCCACCACTGCTGACTTTCAACCATTAGTTTTTTCAAATCATTTTTCAGACCATCATAGTCGAGTTTTTGAAATTCCTTCCGATAATTAAAATCTTTTCCTAATGGATTAGTCTTCGTATCATGCTGATGTAATATGTCCAAATTAAGTGCATTGGGCCACCAACTCATTACGTTTTTATTAGTATCTGTATTTGCACCGTGGGTTACCGGGCATTTCTCTTGTTGTAAATTTTCCATAATAACCTTGTGTTTAAGTAAATGATATTTTTTTTCAATTTATTTTTATATAAAATTTTATATAAAAGAATCTTAAATTGTTATTAATTTTAGAGAAATTAACATACTTGTTATTACGAATTAATACAATATTATTGAATTAATATACACATCTATTTTAAAATGTACTAATTAGTGAAGATACCTAAAATTATTTTTATTTACTAATCGTAATTCATTCATACAATTAATATTTTGTGCGTTCCTACAAATAAGTATTAGTAAGTATTAAATAAATAAGCATGCAAAAGAAAAACATAATTAAGAATAAGACCCGTGCAATTCCTCAAAATGCGTAATTTTGTTATTATGAAAATTCCACAAATCAATATAAATGATTATAATTATTATCTCCCATCTGAACGAATTGCACAATTTCCACTTCAGGAGCGGGATAACAGTAAATTGCTCTTTGCAGATTGCAGTTCCAAGAGTATTGAGCATTACTATTTTCGTGATATTCCGGGAATAATTCCTTCGGAATCGCTTCTGATAAGGAATGATACCAAAGTATTTCCTGCCAGGCTTTACGTGCTGAAGCCAACAGGCGGGAATGTGGAAATATTGATTGAATCTCCTGTTTCGCACTTGGAACCACAAATTGCACTGAAAGAACAAGGTCCGCAAAGCTGGCTTTGTACAGTACGGGGTAAGCATTTGCATGAGGGACTGGATTTGCGGGGTGATTTTTTTTCAGATAAATACGGCAAGCTCATTCTCAATGCAAAAATCCTGGAAGTAAAGGAAGGCAAGCGTGTAATAGAATTTACTTGGGAACCGGGGAATCTTGCTTTCGCTGATTTTTTAGATATAATAGGGAAAGTGCCACTGCCGCCATATATTCACAGGGTTGCATTAGAATCGGATACAAATACATATCAAACTGTGTTTGCTAAAGTGGAAGGTTCAATTGCTGCCCCAACAGCAGGTTTGCACTTTACTCCCAATGTTGCTGAAAATCTTGCTGAAAAAGGTATTCAAACGATTGATATAACGCTGCATGTGGGGTCGGGTACATTTGCACCAATGAAAAGCGATAATGTGGAAGGACATTCCATGCACTACGAGCAATTTTCCGTAAATTTAGCTAAACTCGAAATACTGCATAAGTATTTGAATGATAACAAATTATCTGAAATAAAAAGAAGGATAATTAGCACAGGAACGACTACTACACGAACGCTTGAAACATTGTACTGGCTAGGGATGAAGGTTCATCTGGGTAAAACAAAAAATCTGAATGATTTCCGGCAGTGGGATTGGGCAGAACTTAATGATGAAAACTTACTCAACCCGGCTGATGCAATAGAGGAATTTGCTAATTATTTACATAAGTTAAATATTAAAAATTTCCAGGGAGAAACAAGTATGTTCATTGTTCCGGGATATGATTTTAAGATTATTAATGGATTAATCACAAACTTTCACCTGCCGAAGAGCACTCTGCTGCTTCTGATTGCATCATTTGCAGGAAGTGATTTCTATAAAAAAATATATACATCCGCACTGGAAAATGATTACAGATTTCTAAGTTATGGCGATAGTTCCATATTATTCAGATGATAGAAAAGGAATAAATATTAAATATCTCTTGTAGTTAATTTGTTTATCCCTTTTCTCGTTAATTCAATTATTTTCTTACTTAATTTATAATTTCACTAAATATAATTTGTGAATAGAGATTAGAAATCGTCTTGTAATATTCTAATTCATTTATTAGAATATTATCTAATATCTCATAATATAATTGATTGTCTAAATAATACTGTGTTAATGAGATATGTCCAAGTTTGTATGATTTTTCATTTAATTCGAGTTGCGAAAAATCAATTAATTCTTTTTGTTCGTCCATCGATTTTTTCAATTCAATAGATTTTTCGAAGAGTATTTTCTTTTTAATAGATAATCCTGACAAATAGGATTGTTTGTTTAAATTAATGAAATTAATATCACTCAATGCCTTAGGAACTTTGTTTGAGTTTTCAAAAAGAGGGATTGACATCTGAAGTTGAATTCCTCTATATTCAAATTCAGGTTCATTTTCATAGCGATAACCTATATCAAAATTCGGCAGCCAACCACTTTTGGCCAAACTTAATTTTTTATCAAATAATTTCTCTTCATAGATTAATGTATTTAAATAATTATCTAAATCTTTAATTTTGAGAAATAATGAATCGAAGTTAGAAATAAGTTCAACTTGGAAATATTCGTTTAGATTTATTTCAAATGATTCGCCTCCATTTAAATTTATCAATTCGAATTTGAAAGAGCGTAAATTTAATTTCGCAATATTTAACTTGGTTTTATCAACCGAATAAGAAGATTTTACCTTATTTAATTCTAAAATACCAACATCTCCTGCATCAAATCTTGTTTGAATTGTATTTAACATATTTTCAGAAGAAATACTCCTTTGTTCTAACTCTGCCACCAGTTTAGTTTGATAAATATAGTTCATCAAAATATCCTGTGCATTTTCAAAAACTTGGAGCATTAATTCTTTGAATTTATTTTCATAATATTTTATTTGGTAAGAAGCTATATCAGATTTTAGAAAATAAATACTAGGGAATTCAAATGGTTGAGAAATTGTTAATTCTTGTTTATTACCGGGAATGAGACCAATTCCAGATAAATATGAATATTCAATAGATGGATTTTGGGGTAATAAACCGGTTTTGCTTTCAAATTTAATTGAGTTTAATTGCTCTCTGTAAGCTTTAATTTCCAGATTATTTTTAATAATATTTCTCAGAATATCATTATAAGATTGAGAGAAGGCAATATTAAATGAAATTAGAATTAAAAATATATATTTGATCATGATATTTTCCTATTT
Organism: Ignavibacteria bacterium GWF2_33_9; assembly: GCA_001804565.1. Classification (GTDB taxonomy): domain Bacteria; phylum Bacteroidota; class Ignavibacteria; order Kapaibacteriales; family UBA2268; genus GWF2-33-9. Next base: position 7,242 of record MHAC01000016.1, read on the forward strand.
AATATTCTACTTTTTTGAGTAATATAATATACAATTGGTAGTACGATTAAGTTCAAAAATGTGGAACTAAACAGTCCTCCAAGGATAACTTCAGCCATCGGACTTTGAATCTCATTTCCGGGCTTATCACCTGCCAGAACTAATGGAACCAACGCTAATGCAGCAGTGAGAGCAGTCATCAATACGGGATTTAGTCTATCCAAAGAGCCTTGAATAATTGCATCTTTTAATGCTAATCCATCGTCTATGAGTTTGTCATAGCGTGAAACCATTAAAATACCATTTCTGGTAGCTATCCCAAAAAGAGTTATAAATCCAATTAAAGATGGTATGCTTATGATTGAGGATGAGAACCAAATAATAATAATTCCACCAATCAAAGCTAATGGTAAATTTATTAAAATTACTCCAGCAGTAAGATAATTCTTGAATTCCTGATAGAGAATAAAGAAAATTAAAAGAATGGAAACAATTGAAACTAAGATTATAATTCTAGAAGCATTTTCCTCACTTTCGAATTGACCTCCATATTCCACATAATAATTATCAGGCAGCTCTATTTTAGTATTAACTACCGATTTAATTTCGTTAACAGCACTCCGTACATCCCTATCTGCAACATTTGCAGAAATAATAATTCTTCTTTTTACATTTTCACGGTTTATTACATTAAGTCCTTTTGCAGAACGAATCTCGGCAATATCTCCTAATTTAATTATTTCTCCCTCTCTGGTATCTACCGGAACATTTTTCAAAGTTAGATAATCATCTCTATATTCTTTTTTTAACCTTAAGAGCAAATCGAAAGATTTTTCGTTTTCAAACACATTTCCAATAATTTCGCCTCCTAAAGCAGTATTGATGATTTCATTAAAATGACCAAGAGAAATTCCATATCTGTTTAGAACTTCACGTTTAGGAATAATGTGAATTTGAGGTACCGACATGATTTGTTCAACACTCAGGTCTGCAACACCATCTATTTCAGAAATTTCAGTATTGATTTTGTTCGCAATTGAATACATCAAGTCCAGATTCGTGCCAAAAAGTTTAATAGCTATGCTTGTTTTCACACCGGAAATAATATGATCTATTCTATGACTGATTGGTTGACCAATATTGAAAACGATGCCTGTTATTGATGATAATTTACTCCTCACGTCTTTCAGAAATTCCTTTCTGGATCTGTTGGTTAATTTAAATGGGGTTTCAATTTCAGAGATACTGGAGCCGAAGGAATGTTCAGAAAGTTCTGCCCTTCCGGTTTTTCGGGCTGTAGAGATAACTTCCGGAATGGATAAGAGTGCTCTTTCTGTTTGAACGCCAATTTTATCAGATTCTTCTAGTGAAATACCGGGTGTAGTAGCAACATTAATTGTTAGCGAGCCTTCGTTGAAAACCGGTAGAAAATTTCTTCCGAGAAATTTAATTGAAATTAATGAACCTATTAATATTATTGCAACAGTAACGATAATTTTCTTTCGATGCGAAAATGATAAAGAGAGTACTTTCAAATAAACTTTCTTAAGAAAAGTGATTAAGAAATTATCGCTTTTTTGCCTGCCAAGTAGTTTTTTGTCGGTTAATAAATAACTGCATAATACGGGAGTAATCGTAATCGAAACAATTAATGAGGCAAATAATGAAATCACAAATGAAACACCAAGAGGTTGCAGCATTCTGCCTTCCACACCACTAAGGAAGAATAATGGCAGAAAAGCAATAATAATAATGAACGTTGCTTTAATTATGGATGCCCTAATTTCCATTGATGCATCATAAACTACTTTGAAAGTGCTTTGTTTGAGTGAATCAGGTAAATAATAATTTTCTTTTAATCTCTTGAATACATTTTCCACATCAATAATTGCATCATCCACAAGAGAACCAATTGCTATGGCCATTCCGCCCAAACTCATAGTATTTATACTAAGTCCAAAGATTTTCATTATAATTATTGTAGTCAGTAATGAAAGTGGTATGGAGATAATAGAAATAATTGTTGTCCTAAAGCTCATTAAGAAAATGAATAGAATAATTATTACAAATATTGCACCTTCTAATAAAGCATTCTGGACATTGTCAATTGATGTGTTAATAAAATTGGCTTGATGAAAAGGTTCTGTCTTGAATTTAATATTTCCGGGTAAATTCTTTGAAAGATCTTGAATATTAGCAGTAATTTTTTTAGTTAAATCAATTGTGCTTACTCCTGATTGCTTTGTAACAGTAATTATAACTGCAGGTTTTTCATTATACGATGCTTTGTTTAAGCTCTGAGCAGGCATGATTTGGACTTCTGCAATGTCCTTTAACCTAACAGGAAATCCATCAATCATTTTAATAACACTCAGGGCAATTTCTTCGGGATTTGTAGTTCTCGATAGACCTCTTATGATATATTCATTTCCGAATTGATTGAAAAATCCTCCATTAGAATTTACATTCATATTTTTGCAAGCTTCAAGTATATCATCAACAGAAATTCCATAAGTTTGCATTTTCTGGGCATCAATTAATATCTGAAATTGCTTTTCATCACCGCCCATAACGGAAACTTGTGCAACTCCTCCCAAAGCAAGTAATCTTGGTTTCACATTCCAATCTGCAATTGTACGTAAATCCATTTGCGAAAGGGAATCCGATGTCATGGCAAATACGAATATTTCTCCAAGCAAGGATGTTTGTGGTGCAAGTATTGGTGCAGATGTACCTTCGGGTAATTTACCGGAGATCTGCGATAATTTTTCGGTAACGATCTGCCTGTCTCTGAATACATCTGTTCCCCAGTCAAATTCTACCCAAACAATAGAAAATCCCATTGTAGAATTTGATCTTACTCTACGCACACCCGGTGAACCATTCATGACAGTTTCTATCTGAAAGGTTATCATTTTTTCAACTTCTTCTGGGGCCATACCTTGGGCTTCTGTCATTACTACAACGGTAGGTGCACTCAAATCAGGGAAAATATCTACGTCCATGTTTGAAGAAATTACTATACCGCTAATCATTACTATTATCCCGAAGATCAATACAGGAATTTTATTTGTTAATGAGAAATTTAAAATTTTATTTAGCATCATTTTTCCCTATATTAATGAACATGAGAGTGTGAAGGTAATTCTGAGTTTTTCGATGCAAGCATAACTTTATAAGTACCCTTGCTCACAATTACATCGTTAAGAGCAATACCGGATTCAATTTTATAGTTTACGCCGTCAAAGCCTGAAATTTCCACTTCTCTTTTTTCAAATAATTCTCCATTTTTCTGAAGAAAGACATAAAAATGTCCTTGATCTTCCCAAATTGAGGATTTTGGTACAAGAAGTGAATTAGTATTAATTTTCCCTTTTAAATATGCAGTTAAAATTGTATTTGGGGTTATTCCAAATTTATTTTCTATTTCAAAATACAAGCTTACATATGTGGATGCATTATAGACAGGTCCTCCGGTAATTTTGGCTTTTAATTCCTGTAAATTATATACTTTATTTCCTATTTCGAAGTTAGCATTACTCACAAAAGCCAATTCCAAATATTCATCATTTGGAATGTCCACTCGAATAAATAATTTGTTATTATTAGTCAGAATTGCCAGGGGAGTGCCTGCTTCTACAAATTGACCTTCATTAACCAAAACTTTTTTTATAAATCCTGACTTAGGGGCATTGACAGATATTTTGCCCCCTTTTATCAATTGGGAGAGTTTATTATATTCAGCAGTTGACTTTTCCAATTCAGTTTTGGCATTTAGGTATTCACTTTCTGAAACAATTTTTGATTCGTACAATTTTGAAATTCTATCAAAGTCTTTAATATTTTTATCCATATCAGATTTTGCATTTGCGAATTTGACTTGAAAATTATCATCTCTTGTACTATTGGCTGAAATTTTGAAAAGCTGCTCACCTGCTTTTATTTTTTTGCCGGGTATAGTAGAATTTGAATTAATACTCAAAATTCCTGAAGCGGTAGAATTGATATATATCTCCTCTGATGTTGGCAATTCTGTTATTCCGGTTGCCTTATAGGATTCTGCAAAATGATGCAAGGTAACTTTGGTGAGAGCAAAATCAATTTTCCATGCTTCTTCTTTCAAGAAGGTAATTCCATCTTCCGCAGGCAAAGTATGATGTTTTGCTTCTGATTCGGATGCAAAACATTGTTGTGAAGCCACTTTAATGGTATCGCTAAATTCTCCATTTTCATAAATAAAGGCAATATTTACAGCCCCAGATTTTTTCGGAGTATATGAGGCAAGAAAAATTCCGGCTCTAGCGATAGAATCAACATATATTTCTGAATTTAAATCGCCTGATAAAACAATCCTGAGAGCTCCTTTTGTAATTGCTTTGAAATCACTCAATTTTGTAAAATGTACCACAAATTCACTTTCTTTATTTATGATTAATGGAGTCATTTCAGCAAACAATTCATGAGCATCAGAAAATACTGTGAATTTGATATTTTCGAGGTCACCTGATCCATGCCCATGCCCTTCATGCTCCTGACCTGCATCGTCATTTCCATTTTCTGAATGGTCATGGGTTTCAAAATCTGTTTTGGAGCATGCTGCAAATAATATTATAAACAAAACTAAACTAAAATATTTAGTCATAATAATCCTTTTTAAATTAAATTAATGAAAAATTAAAAAATCTTAAATTAGGAGAAACTGGGCGGTGCTCTTAATTTGAGAGGCGTAGTTATTATGGATTCAAGCCGAGTTATACTTTGTTTTACAATTCTTTCTTTAAAGTTTGGTGGATTTTTGAATATTTCTTGAGCATCAAAGATAACAAATGTTTTTTCATAAGAAGAATTTTTATCTGATAGAGGTTTATACTTAACTAAGTCATAAATCTGACGAAAATGTTCCAGATGGTTTACATCACTTTCGGAATTTTCATGATTGGGCAAATTAGAATCATGATGTTCGCTTTCAAATATACCAGAAAAGAAATCGTTTAATTTGCAGATTTCAACATTCATAACCCTGATATGGACATGTGGGAACAATTCATGAGCAAAATTCACGAATATGGCTGATATTAAAACAAATATTATTACTTTTTTCTTCATCAGGATTGTTTGAAAAATTCTTTTAAATTGAATTAATTACTTCAGATTTAATTTGCAAATAAAACGCAAATCTAAAGAATAATATTTTAATAGAACCAAAAATTTTTTTTTATTTCAGATTTTACATACATTAAAATTGACCAGGGCAAAAAAAAATAACTTAAATTGAAAGTCGCTGGAATGCAAGATTGGGATAGAAAAAAATAAAATTTACGTAAAAATTACACAAAAAGAATCAAATCCAAGAAGCAAAATTAAATAAATGTGGAAAAGTTTCAAAAAAAGTTTTGTAGATTTATAAAGTTTTCGTAATTTTGTATTCTTTTCAAAATGGGCAGGTACCGAAGTGGTTAAACGGGACAGACTGTAAATCTGTTAGGCTGCGCCTTACGGAGGTTCGAATCCTTCCCTGCCCACAGATTTTGGAAGTAGAAGAAGGAAGCAGATTAGAATAAGAAGTTGGAGATTGATAAGCGGGAGTAGCTCATTCGGTAGAGCATCAGCCTTCCAAGCTGAGGGTGGCGGGTTCGAGTCTCGTCTCCCGCTCGAGAAAAAAAACTTGCAGGATATTCATTTGGAAAATATACTGCAATAGTTCTTTAAAGTATGTTAAATACTCAGATTTAGTGGGAGGAAGCTCCGATCAGAATATCGCAAAGGATTCTGCGGGAATAGCTCAGAGGTAGAGCATCAGCTTCCCAAGCTGAGGGTCACGGGTTCGATCCCCGCTTCCCGCTCTCGACGCTGATGTAGCTCAGCTGGCAGAGCACTTCCTTGGTAAGGAAGAGGTCACGGGTTCAAGTCCCGTCATCAGCTCAAAGCGGTACCACACGGGTGTAGCTCAATTGGTAGAGTGGCGGTCTCCAAAACCGTAGGCTGTGGGTTCGAGTCCTACCACCCGTGCGAAATTTATTTTTTTAAAATATTATGGTAAAAAAGATTAAATCATTTGTAAACGACGTAGTTGTTGAAATGAAGAAAGTTACTTGGCCAACAAGGGAACAGCTTATGGAATCAACCAGAGTTGTTATTGGTACTTCATTGATAATCACTTCTATCGTTTTTGTAGTTGACCAGGTTACTACCTGGGTTTACTCGTTTCTTTTTTAATTTGGTGTTATGATGGATGAAATTCAAAATATGGATGAACTTCAAAATACTGAGGAACTTCAAAATACTGAAGAACTTCAAAATGCTATTCCTGAAGAACAACAAGAAGAAGTTGAGGCTAAGTGGTATGCACTTAGGACTTATACAGCACACGAAAATAAAGTAAAAGCTCAAATTGAGGCTGAAGTCAAAAGATTGGGCATTGAAGAAAAAGTGGTTGAAATTGTTGTTCCTGAGGAAACTGTATTCGAAGTACGTAATGGGAAGCGTCGCACCAAAGTGAAAAATTTTCTTCCTGGTTATATAGTTCTAAAATGTATTCTCAATAAAAAATTGAAGGATATTATCGTTGCATTGCCATCGGTTGTGTCTTTCGTTGGCCGCAGGAATGAACCTACAGCTTTGCAGCAAATCGAAGTTGACAGAATTTTGGGTCGTGTGGAAGAACGTAAGGACGTTTCCACAATCGAAACAGCATTCCAGACCGGAGATCCGGTGAGAATAATTGACGGTCCTTTCAATACATTTTTGGGAACAGTAAAGGAAGTGAATTTAGAAAAGCAAAAACTCAAAGTTGAAGTTGGAATTTTGGGTAGAAAAACTCCTGTCGAACTTGATTTTACTCAAGTCGAGATGGAAACACACTAACAAAGAAAGTAAAAAGATAAACAGAGAATAAAATGGCAAAGAAATTATTAGGAACATTTAAACTTCAATTGAATGCAGGTCAAGCATCAATGTCACCTCCTGTGGGTCCCGCATTTGGTCAGAGAGGTTTGAATGGTATGGAGTTTGTAAAGCAATTCAATGCTAAGACTCAAAAACAAGCCGGAACACTATTGCCGGTAGTTGTTTCTTACTATTCAGATAAGAGTTTTACTTTTTTGGTAAAAACTCCTCCTGCAGCAGTTTTGCTCAAAAAAGCAGCAAATCTTAAGTCAGGTTCAGCTGAATCGAATAAGAAAAAAGTGGGCAAAGTAACACTTGCTCAAGTTCAAGAAATTGCAGAATTAAAAATGGTGGATTTAAATGCATTCACAATGGAATCTGCTATGAGTATGATTAAAGGAACTGCCCGTTCAATGGGCGTTGAGATTGAAGGTTAAGGTGAAGAGAAATGAGAAAATTTAGTAAAAGATTTGAAGTTGTATTTAAAGCTGTAGACAAAGCTAAAGCTTACGATGTGCTAGAAGCTATCTCTTTGGTAAAGAAGAACGCTACTGCTAAATTTGATGAATCATTCGAAGTTGCAATTCGCTTGGGTGTAGATCCTCGTAAAGCAGATCAAATGGTTCGTGGTACAGTTTCCCTTCCAAATGGAACCGGAAAAACTGTAAGAGTTCTCGTACTTGCAAAAAGTCCGAAAGATCAGGAAGCATTGAATGCTGGTGCTGATTTTGCAGGACTTGATGAATACGTAGAAAAAATCAAAGGCGGCTGGACTGACGTTGACGTGATTATCGCTACTCCCGACGTAATGGGTGAAGTTGGTAAATTAGGTCGTATTTTAGGCCCACGTGGTTTGATGCCAAATCCTAAGGTTGGTACAGTTACTTTCGATGTGGAAAAAGCTGTTAGCGAAGTAAAAGCAGGTAAGATTGAATACCGTGTGGATAAATCCGGTAATGTTTCTGCTGCAATTGGTAAATGTTCATTCAATGATGACCAATTATTGCAAAATTTCGTAACGTTTTTCAATAACATATTAAGAGCAAAACCATCAACAGCTAAAGGAAGATACATCAAGCACATCAGTATTAGTTCCACAATGGGACCAGGTGTGGCAATAAGCGAAAGCACTATACCGGTTGAATAAGATTTAACTTACAGAAGTTAAGTTTTGCAAAAAACGAAGTTATTTGAAAGTACGAAAGAAATTTTAACAATAATAAAATTATAAATAAGGCTATTACGCTACTTGCAGTAAGCTTCTACTTGCAATTTAAAAATTGCATGTTACTGTGGGTGACAAATAAATCAACGGAAATGCTATGAAAAATTTAGAATCAAAAAAGCAGATCGTTGGGGAATTAGTTGAACAACTCCGCAATGCGAATGGGGTGTATTTCATCAACTTTGAAAAAATGGATGTTGCGTCCGTTGTGAATTTACGTGGTCTTTTCCATAAAGAAAACGTATCCTACAAAGTTGCAAAAAATACACTTATCTGGAGAGCGCTCAATGAAGCAGGATTCGAAGGACTCGAAGAAAGCTTTTTGGTAGGCAATACAGGACTTGCATTCGGGAGTGATGACCCATTAGTTCCGGCAAAAATTCTGAAACCAATCCTGGACAAAAGCGATAAGCCAAAGTTCAAAGGTGCATTGGTGGAAGGAGTTTTCTACGGTGCGGATCAACTGAAAACATTGGCATCATTGCCATCGAAGACAGATTTGATTGCCGGTATCCTAGGCAGCTTGAATTCACCAATTTCAGGTATTGTCGGTTCGATCAATGCAGTAATGCGTGATTTGGCTTCAGTTATTGAAGAAGCCGCTAAAAAAAGAAGTGCATAAGCACTCTAAATAAGTGCTAAAGCACTAGTATCGGTGGAATTCCGATAGATTTTTTAAAATGTATAAAAATATTTTTGGAGTAATAAAATGTCTGAAAAAATTGAAAAATTATTAGAAGAGATTTCCTCTTTAACATTAGTTGAAGCTTCTGAATTAAAAACAGCTTTAGAAGATAAGTTTGGTGTAACTGCAGCTGCTCCTATGATGATGGGCGGTGTTATGCCAGCAGCTGGCGCAAGTGCTGATGCACCTGTAGCTGAAGAACAAACTGAATTTGATGTTGAATTAACTGAAATTGGCGCAAACAAAATCAACGTTATCAAAATTATCCGTGAAATCACTGGATTAGGTTTGAAAGACGCTAAAGATTTAGTTGAAGCTGCACCAAAAGTAGTTAAAGAAGCAACTTCAAAAGCAGATGCTGAAGATTTGAAGAAGAAAATCGAAGAAGCTGGCGCTAAAGTAACTCTTAAGTAATTACTTTTTTTCTTAATGGAATTACCGGGGAATCTCACCCCGGTATTTCTTATTTTTATGAAATCGTAATATTCTCATATTTTTCGTAGATTTTATTATTTATTAACAATATTTATGTAAATTATTGCTGATATAATAAAATTAATTAACTTACGTTACTAATAATCTATAATTATTATTTTTCTGAAGAAAAAATCAATAAACAATTGATAAAAGTAAAGTTTGAACAAACTGATTTTTTCATAGGGTTTTTGATGTTCGATCAAGTAAATTGAACATCAAAGGTCCTTTTTTTTATTTTTTGCAAAGGAGGTTCCGGTGGGAACACTAAACGGTCAAAATGAAATTACTAATGTTGATTACTTGTTAAATACTTACAAGGACGCAACATACGATAAAGATGCAGATATAAAATTGATGGAAAGCGATTCCGGAATTATACGTTTACGCAGAAGAATTGATTTTTCCAGATTTGGCAAAACTGACCATTATCCTGATTTGCTCGATATTCAAATCCGCTCTTACAAGGATTTTTTGCAAGATGATGTTCTTCCTTCAAAAAGGGGAATGCAAGGTTTGCAAAAAGTCTTCAATAATAATTTCCCAATTGAGGATGCTTCCTCAGTTTACCAGTTGGAATTTGTTGAATATAGCATTGAGCGCCCAAAATATTCTGAAAAAGAATGTCGTGAACGTGAGTTGACTTTTTCAAAACCATTGAAAGCTAAATTGCGTTTATCCAGCAAAGCAGATCCGGAATCTGAAGATTTTATCGAAGCTGTTGAACAAGAAGTATATCTTGGTAATATTCCTGCAATGACTAATCGTGGGACATTTATCATTAATGGTGCTGAACGTATTATCGTTAGCCAAATTCACCGTTCACCCGGAGTATTTTTTGATGATACAATGCATCCGAACGGAATGAGAATATATTCAGCAAGAATTATTCCTTTGCGTGGTTCATGGGTAGAATTTACTACAGATATTCACGAAGTGCTATATTGCTATGTGGATCGTAAGAAAAAATTCCCAGCAACTTCACTTTTGCGTGCTTTGGGATTTTCTTCTGACGTGGACATTTTGAAATTGTTCGATTTGATGGATACAGTAAATCCTGAAGATATTGATGAATCTCATGTGAACAGACGTGTTGCATCCGATATCGTAGATTTGAATACAGGTGAAATAATTGCATCCAGAGATGCTGTGCTTACTGAAGCATTGTACAAACAGATTAAAGCAACCGATATTTTGCCGATAAGTTTCTTCAAACAATTTGATCCGGGCGAAGAACCTGTGATTGCAAAAACTTTGCAGAAAGATACTACTCGCAACCGTGAAGAAGCCCTGGAAACAATTTACCGTACAATCCGAACAACTGAACCACCTGATTTAGAAACAGCTGCAGGACTTTTGGATAAACTATTCTTTACAAATCAGAGATACGATTTGGGTGCTGTCGGCAGATTCAAAATTAAAGATGTTTTGCATGTTGATATTGCCGATGATGTACATGTGCTCACAATCACAGACTTTGTGGAAGTTATTCGCCATCTGCTATATCTCCATGATAATAAATTGACCGGAGACGATATTGACCACTTGGGCAACCGTCGTGTACGTACAGTTGGCGAACAGTTTGCAAATCAGTTCAATATTGGTTTGGCAAGAATGGCTCGTACTATTAAGGAAAAATTAGGATTAAAAGATAATCAGTCGCTATCTCCTACAGAGTTGGTGAATGCAAGAACAATATCATCGGTAATAAATCAATTTTTCGGAACAAATCAGTTGTCACAGTTCATGGATCAAACAAATCCACTTGCTGAACTGACGCACAAAAGAAGAGTGTCCGCATTAGGACCGGGCGGTTTGAGTCGTGAAAGAGCAGGCTTCGAAGTACGTGACGTTCACTATACTCACTATGGCCGCTTATGCCCGATTGAAACACCTGAAGGTCCAAATATCGGTTTGATTTCATCTTTGGCAATTCACTCCGATATTGATGAATTAGGTTTTATTATTACACCGTACAAAAAAGTAATTGATGGCATTGTAACTGATGAAATCGTTTATCTTACTGCCGACGAAGAAGATGCTTACACTTTAATTCCTGCTTCAACAAGAATTGAAGCTAACGGGAAAATAGTGGAACCTAAACTTAGGGCAAGGAAATCCGGTGATTTTGTGCTGGTTACTCCTGAAGAAGTTAACTTCATGGATATTTCTACAGACCAAATTTCTTCTGCTGCAGCCTCACTCATCCCATTCCTGGAACATGATGATGCGAACCGTGCACTTATGGGTTCGAATATGCAACGTCAAGCTGTTCCATTATTGCGTCCGAACGCTCCAATTGTTGGGACAGGTATGGAAGCACGTGTTGCAAAAGACTCACGTTCAATTGAATTTGCCCGTGGTAATGGTTATGTAAAATACGTTAGTGGTGATAAAATTATCGTTGAATACGATGATGAAAGAGATGAACGAAATAAATATTGCTCCTGGGGACATGAAAATGTTATTTCTTATGAATTGAAAAAATTTGAAAGAACAAATCAGGACACAACAATAAATCATAAACCACTCGTTAAACAAGGTCAGAAAGTTGTGAAGGGAACCCCATTAGTGGATAATTCCTCATCAGAAAAAGGCGAATTGGCACTTGGTAAAAATGTGTTGGTAGCATTTATGCCTTGGCGTGGTTATAACTTCGAAGATGCGATTATTATCTCTCAGAAATTAGTTGCCGAAGACGTGTTTACTTCAGTTCATATTGAAGAATTTACTTTGCAGGTACGTGACACAAAACGTGGCGAAGAAGAATTTACTCGTGAAATCCCTAATGTTAGCGAAGAAGCAGTTAAAGATTTGGACGAAAAAGGCATAATCCATATAGGTGCTAAAGTCAAAGAAGGAGATATACTTATTGGTAAGATTACTCCTAAAGGAGAAACTGACCCTACACCTGAAGAAAAACTACTACGTGCAATATTCGGTGATAAAGCAGGAGATGTGAAAGATGTTTCACTCAAAGCAACTCCTGGTTTGCGTGGTATAGTTATGAATACTAAAGTATTCTCACGCCGCCAGATTACACAGGATAAATTGACAAAAGAAAAAGATAAAAAAGCTCAGGAAAATCTGAACAAGAAGGAAAAATCGGAACTAGCAGCTTTGGATAATGAAGTAATCGCAAGACTCGGTAAATACCTAAATGGTCAGGTTACTTTGGGAATCAAACTCAAAAACGGAGTACAAGTATTCCGTAATGGCGCAAAAGTTTCTGAAGAAAGACTTCTTGAAGCATATACAAAGAGTATGCTTAAACCTGAATTCCTTGATCCTGATGCAGATTATCTCGCTGATGAAGAAAAGAATACATTAATTAAAGATATGTTAAGCAATTTTATAAACTTCAGAACTGATAAGAAAAATGAATATCGTGCTGAAAAGAATAAGATTGCATCAGGTGACGAACTTCCTCCGGGAATTTTGGAAATGGCTAAAGTTTACATTGCGAAGAAGAGAAAATTGCAGGTAGGCGACAAAATGGCCGGTCGTCACGGTAATAAAGGTATCGTTTCCAAAGTGGTGCATCGTGAAGATATGCCGTTCTTACCGGATGGTCAACCAGTGGATATCGTATTGAATCCTCTTGGTGTGCCTTCACGTATGAACCTCGGACAGCTTTATGAAACTGCACTTGGTTGGGCAGGTCAGAAGCTTGGTGTATATTTTTCAACACCAATTTTCGATGGTGCAACATGGGATCAGGTTGGTGATTTCTTAGAAAAAGCCGGCTTACCACGTTCAGGAAAAACGCCACTCTTCGATGGTAGAACAGGTGAACCATTCAAAGAACAAGTAACAATCGGTGTGATTTATATGCTTAAATTATCGCACATGGTTGACGATAAAATGCACGCACGTTCCATTGGACCTTACTCACTCATTACTCAGCAGCCACTTGGCGGTAAAGCACAATTTGGTGGTCAGCGTTTAGGAGAAATGGAAGTTTGGGCTTTGGAAGCTTACGGTGCTTCGAATACTTTGCAAGAAATGCTCACAGTGAAATCCGATGACGTTCCGGGACGTTCCAGAATGTATGAATCAATTGTGAAAGGCGATAATGCTCCGGATGCAAATGTTCCGGAATCTTTCAAAGTACTCGTAAGAGAACTCCAGGGATTAGCCTTGGATGTTGTTTATAAATAAGCTTAAACTTTTTAGGTTTGCAGTGGATTTAGTAAAAAGTTATAAGCAATTTAAAAAATAGAAATTTATAAGAGGCAATATATATGCAACCAATTTCAATGCCAAAGGGTGGCTTCAGGGAAATAGTTATAAAGCTCGCTTCTCCGGATAAAATTTTAAATCGTTCCAACGGTGAAGTTACAAAACCTGAAACGATAAACTATCGTTCATTTCGCCCAGAAAAAGATGGGTTGTTTTGTGAAAAAATCTTCGGACCTATTAAAGATTGGGAATGTGCATGCGGCAAATATAAGAGGATAAGATACAAAGGGATTGTATGCGACAGATGCGGTGTGGAAGTTACAAGCAAAAGCGTTCGACGTGAAAGAAACGGCCATATTATGCTTGCTGTACCGGTAGTTCATATTTGGTTTATGCGCTCTTTGCCAAGCAAAATCAGTGCTGTACTAGGTATGCATACAAAGGACATCGAAAGAATAGTTTATTACGAATCTTACGTTGTTGTTCGTCCCGGGAGCACCAGTCTTGCATCAAAAGATTTGATGACTGAAGAAGAATATTTGAAAACTTTATCGCAGTTACCGAAAGAAGAATTGGAACTCGACGATGATGATCCGAATAAGTTCTTTGCTGCAATAGGTGGTGAAGCAATTAAAGAATTGCTCAGAATGGTAGAACCGGACCGTGATTATGCTCATTCAAAAGAAGAATTGAAAAATGAAACTTCACAGGTGAAAAAAGCTGAATTGCTCAAACGCCTTAGAGTTTTGGATGCTTTCCGCAGAAAGGAAGATCAGGAATATATAAATGAACCTAGCTGGATGGTACTGGACGTTGTTCCGGTTATTCCTCCTGACTTGCGTCCTCTTATTCCTTTAGATGGTGGTCGTTTTGCAACATCAGATTTGAATGACCTTTACCGTCGTGTGATTATTCGTAACAATCGACTAAAAAGATTAATTGACATCAAGGCACCGGAAGTTATTTTGCGTAATGAAAAACGTATGCTTCAGGAAAGTGTTGATGCTTTATTTGATAGTACTAAAAAAGCTAATAAAACAGATTCATCCCGTTCATTAAAATCATTGGCAGATACTCTGAAAGGTAAGACCGGTCGTTTCCGTCAGAACCTTTTAGGTAAACGTGTGGATTATTCAGGTCGTTCAGTAATCGTAGTTGGTCCTGAACTTAAACTTCACGAATGCGGTTTGCCGAAAGATATGGCAGTGGAACTGTTCAAACCTTTCATCATTCGTAAATTGATTGAAAAAGGTTTTGTGAAAACGGTGAAGAGCGCAAAAAAACTAGTTGAACGCAAAACAAATGAAGTTTGGGATATTTTGGAAATGGTGATTGAAGGGCATCCTGTTATGCTTAACCGTGCTCCGACACTTCACCGCTTAGGTATTCAGGCATTCCAGCCAAGACTTATCGAAGGTAAAGCAATCCAGCTTCACCCTCTCGTTTGTACAGCATTCAACGCCGACTTCGACGGTGACCAAATGGCCGTTCACGTGCCTTTAGGTCATGAAGCACAGCTCGAAGCATTGCTGCTTATGCTTGCTCCGAACAATATTGTGCATACTCAAAATGGTGATCCTATTGCTGTACCGTCTCAAGATATGGTGCTTGGACTTTATTATTTAACCAAAATGCGTCCCGGTGCTCTAGGGGAAAACAAACTTTATAGTTCAGTTGACGAAGTTATTATTGCAGTAAATTCCGAAAAACTAGATATGGGTGCATTAATTAAAGTTCGTCACATGGGTACAACAATCGAAACTACTCCTGGTAGATTAATCTTTAACGTAATAGTTCCTAATGAATTAGGCTATGTGAATGAACTTTTAACCAAGAAACGTCTCCGCTTTTTCATTGGAAAGAGTTTCCGTGTTGCCGGATTAGGCAGGACTGTAGAATTTTTGGATGATATGAAAAATCTCGGTTTCGAAATGGCAACTCGTGGAGGTTTGACTGTAAGTATCCATGATGTTGTTATTCCTGCGGAAAAGAGAGAAATTATCGAACAAACACAAGCTAGTATTGATATTTTCGAAAAATCATTCCGAAAAGGTATGCTTTCCGGTGGTGAAAGATATAATAAAATCATTGACCTTTGGTCCAGTGCAACTCACCGTGTAGCGGATAAACTTTACAATGAATTGCAGAAAGATAAACAAGGTTTCAATACATTTTATATGATGCTTGATTCCCAGGCTCGTGGTTCTAAAGAACAGATTCGCCAGCTTGCAGGTATGAGAGGCTTGATGGCAAAACCGAAAAAATCAGTTTCCGGTTCGTCAGGTGAACTTATCGAAAATCCAATTATTGCAAACTTCAAAGAAGGTTTGTCAATTTTGGAATATTTCATTTCTACTCACGGTGCACGTAAAGGTTTGGCCGATACAGCACTCAAAACTGCAGATGCCGGTTATCTTACTCGTCGTTTGCATGACGTTGCTCAGGATATGATTATCAGGGAAATCGATTGCGGTACTATTCGTGGCGTAGATACAACTGCTCTGAAAGATGGCGAGGAAGTAAAAGAAAGTTTGAAAGAAAGAATTCTTGGTAGAGTGTCTCTCGTTGACGTTGTAGATCCACTCACCGACAAATTGATTCTGAAAGGCGGTGAAGTAATTGATGAAGAAATTGCTGAAGCAATTGAATCATCAGCAATTGAATCCGTGAAAATCCGTTCGGTACTTACTTGTCAGTCCAAGCAGGGAACTTGTGCAAAATGTTATGGTAGAAATATGTCAAGCGGTAAATTGGTTGATGTGGGAGAAGCTGTTGGAACAATTGCCTCTCAATCAATCGGTGAACCGGGTACACAGTTGACACTTCGTACATTCCACACAGGTGGTGCTGCAGCATTATTTGCATCTCAATCATCTATTATAGCAAAATTCGATGGTAAAGTATCATTCGAAAATATTCGAACAATCGAAGTTGAAAGCGAAGAAGGCGAAGATGTTCTCATTTCCGTTAGCCATAGTGGTGTAATTAAAGTGATGGATGATAAGAATAACCGTGAATTGAATAAGTATGATGTTACTTACGGTGCTGAAATTAAAGTGAAAAATGGAGACCAGATCAAAAAAGGTCAAATACTTTATGAATGGGATCCTTATAATACTACTATTATTTCGGAATTCAAAGGTACTGTTCGTTACCGTGATTTGGAACATAATGTTACTTATCGTGAAGTGAATGATGAACAAACCGGCCATACAACAAAAATCGTATTTGATTCCAAAGATAAAACAAAAGCACCTGCAATTGACATTGTTGATGAAAAAGGTGAAATATTTAAAACATACAATATTCCATCCAAAGCACAATTGCGTGTTGATGACTACGATCAGGTTGGCAAAGGTCACCACCTAGCTAAAATCCCAAGAGATTATGGTCGTACTCGTGATATCACAGGTGGTTTGCCACGTGTTACAGAACTTTTCGAAGCTCGTTCACCTCAAGCTCCGGCCGTTGTTGCTGAAATTGACGGTATTGTTTCCTTCGGTAAACCAAAACGTGGTCAGAGAACAATTTTGATTACATCACATGACGAATTGACTGAAACAGATTACAATGTACCATTCAGTAAACACGTATTGGTACAGGATAAAGATTATGTGAAAGCAGGTGATAAGATTACAGAAGGTTCAATAAATCCTCACGATATTTTGAGAATCAAAGGTCCTTTCGCAGTACAGGAATATCTAGTGAATGAAATTCAGGATGTTTACCGTATGCAAGGTGTTAAAATTTCCGATAAACATATCGAAGTAATCGTACGTCAAATGATGCAGAAAGTAAGAATCAAAGAATCCGGGGACTCAATCTTCTTGGAAAATGATTTAGTTGACCGTATTAAATTCGATGCTGAAAATCAGAAACTCAAAAATATGGTTGTTATCACTGATGTTGGCGAAACTAATCTTTCTGAAGGTCAATTGCTCTCACGTAAGAAATTCCGTGAAATCAATGGTTCTATCAGAAAGAAAGATGCTCAAATTGCTGAAGCACGACAGGCAGAAAATGCTATCGCTGAACCGGTACTTTTGGGTATTACTCAGGTTTCACTCCAAACAGACAGCTGGCTTTCTGCAGCTTCATTCCAGGAAACTACAAAAGTACTTTCCGATGCAGCAATTCATGCTCGTTCTGATAAATTCCAGGGATTGAAGGAAAATATCATCGTTGGACAACCGATTCCGGCAGGTACTGGTCTAAGAAAATATACTACTATAAATATTGAAAGCGATATAGGAGATATTTTCGGTCGTACTAACCGTGTTCTTCACAATGAAAAATACGACGACAGAGTGGAATATGACAATGCTCAGGAAATTGTTAAAGAAGAAATTCCTGCTGTAACTGAAGATTAATTAATTTAATCTGTATATATTTTAAAAAGGGAAGTTATTTACAACTTCCCTTTTTTCTTATAAAATAATTTTGCAATTTTATTTGAAAAATAGGAAGTTGCAATTCCAATTACGGCAAGTATCAAAATATAAAGCGAGGCAATCGGAGCAATTGCGAGTGACATATGTTGAGAAATTGCAATCGAAAACTCTCCACGATTCACAATACCCAAACCAGCTATAAGTGACTTACGCTTAGAAAGCCCGAAAATCCTGCCGCCAATAATTCCTGTTAGTATTTTCCCAAGAATTGATAAAATCACAATTGCAATAAGAGGCCAGAGAAATTGTGTAAAATTAGGGAATATGAAATGAATTGATGAACCGAAAATCAGGAAGAAGTAAGAAACTGTAATATCTCTAATTGGTACAATGAGCGATTCCACTTGATAAGATTTTCCGGATTCAGCAACAATTATACCTACCAGGAATGCACCAAGTGCTTCGGAAAGTCCAAGTTCTTTCGTTACCCCAGAAGCAAATATGACAAAACCGATTACCATAATCGTGAGAATTTCATCCTGCAAATATTTATCAATAAATGAAGACAATTTCTTTTTAATCAAAAATGAGAAGAGAATTGCTGAAATTATTACTAAAAATATCTTAAATAATATCCAAAAAGTAAGTGAAATATTTGGCATGGCTCCAACTGAAAATGCCGTAGCAAATGCAATGATTATTGGTGCTACCATATCTTCAAATACCATTAAACCAAGGATAAATTCTGTTTCCGAATTGGCCATCCTATGCTCATCGATGATTATTTTAGTAGTAATTGCCGATGAACTTGCATAAGCAACTCCTGCAAGAGTAAAGGATACTATGAAATTAAATCCGAATAATGACAGTACGAGAAATATTAATAAAAAATTAAAAGCTATATCAAGAACGCCCCCTATCCACACTTTTTTGGCTATGTTCAATACTTTGCTTAAATTGAATTCCAAACCTAAGAAGAAGAACAAAATAACAATCCCAATTTCTCCAAAAATAGCAATATTGGAACCCAGTGGCAGCAATTCGGAAACTATCACACCGGCAAAAATATAAAGTAAAAGCATCGGGATTTTGAATAATTTCCCGATAAATCCTGCTACAAAAAGAGCAATTCCGGTTAGACCGAATATCAATAGGAATGAAACATCATGCATAATGGATTATTCAGATATATTGAACAATTCTTTGAATCTTCGTGTTTGTTCTCTTGAACCCACAACAACCAATGTATCATCCAGTAAAAGTTGAGTGTCCGGTGCTGGATTGATTATTGTATCATCATTTCTGATGATGGAAATAATTGTTATACCTGTTTTTTTTCGAATACCACTTTCCAGAATTGATGAATTCACCAAACTTGAATTTTCAGTCAAATTTACCCATTCAATCGAAAGTTTATCAATGAGTAATTGTTTCTGTTTTTCTTGTTCAGGTTTGAAATAATTACCCATCAAAATCGAACCAAGCAAATTTGCTTCTTCTTCATTAAGGAGAAAGTGAAATTTCGCATCGTCTTCCGGATCATCGAACAGGAAGATTTCTCTTTTACCGTTAATAAGTACAACTACCGATAAATAGGCTCCATTAACAATTTGAAAAGTGAATTTTTTCCCGATTCCGGGCAATTCCATTTCTTTAAAAATCATCTTTATAAGTCCACAACTAATTTTGTTAAATAAATATGTATAAAATTACAAAAAAATCAGAAAAAAATACAATTATTAAAATAAATATTCGTAAACTAATTTTACGAAAATAGTTTTTTGGGTTTTTATAGTTTTTCTAGTTTCCTCGGTTTCCTGATGAATTCCGAAAAACAAATATGAATTATATTAATGGAGAAAATATGGCAAAAGCAGCTCAAATGAAAGAAAATGCTAAGATGGAACTTAAGGATAAGATTCTTAATACTTCAATTGAACTTTTTAGAACAACAGGTCTGAAAAGCGTGAATACTGACCTTATTGCTAGTGAATGCGGTATTAGCAAAAAGACACTTTACGAAGTATTCAATAGCAAAGAAGAATTAATTTCTTATGTGATAACAACATCTTTAGGTAAATTAGAAGCAGATTTGAAAGCTTTGGCTGAAGAAATTGAAGAGAAGCATGTTTCTGACTTTGGAGAAGTGTTTCATCATTTAATGCATGGCGTGAATAAAATCATCATTGTTTTCTCCAAACAATTTCTGACTGACCTAAAGAAATACTATCCTAATTTATGGGTAGATATACGTGAATATAAAAAAGAAAGAATTAGAAATTACTTCGGATTGATTTTTAAAATTGGTCAGAAGCATGGGTATATCCGTAAAGATATTAATCCAGAACTTGCGTATTATATTCACCATTATATTTTGGATAATATTGTTTCTCCAGAAGTACTCGCAGAATTACCACTCAGTTCAAAGGACGTCCTGAATGGGATTTACAATATATTGCTTTTCGGAATTCTCACTGAAAAGGGTGTTGAAAAATCGGATTTCAGTACAAAACTAAATAAAATGTACGAACATGGCATCAACCGAAATATGAATGAATCTTAATAAAAAATTAATGCAACAGGAAAACAAAAATTTCGTATTAAACAATTAAAAAATAGAAAAATAAAATTACAATAAAAATTAAAAAATAGAATTAATAAAATTATGTTTCAAACTCAATCAAAATGGTTGTTTTTTCTCATCCTTATAGTTGCAGTTTCATCAATTAATCAAATACAGGCAAGGCAAATGACCCTTGACAGTGCTATTAATTATGCTATAGCAAAAAATAATGATGTGAAACTCGCAAAACTGGAATTGGAAAAATCAAAATTTGCCATAAAAGAAGCATTTGGCTATGCTTTGCCATCGCTTGACTTTACAGGACAATTTTCGCATTTTATCGAAAAACCGAAAATGGCATTTCCTGATTTTAATGCTATGCTGAACAATTCAGTGTATGGAGTTATGTTCAAAGAAAATTTACTTCCTGAAGATGATTCCAAGTTTTTACCAATGGATTTTGTATTGCAATCTTTTGCTTTGGCAAATAGTTACAATGCACAACTTTCACTTACGCAAGTGCTTTTTAGTTCTACAGTTTTTAAAGGAATTTCATCAAGCGGAATTTATAAAAATTTAGCAGAGGAAGCACTTTACGGGAAAATATCTGCAGCAGTTCTTAATACTAAAAGAGCCTTTTACGGTGCCTTGCTTTCCAAAGAAGTGTTAAATATCACAAAAGCAAGTTTCGAAAATGCGCAGCAAAATTTTAAGAGCGTGAAAGCATTACAGTCGCAAGGAATGGTTGCTGAATTTGATGCAATTCGTGCAGAAGTGCAAGTGGAAAATATTCGACCTGTGATTTTGCAAATGCAAAATAATTATGAAGTAGTTCTGAATAATCTAAAATTAGTTATGGGTATGGATCAATCAGAAAATCTTGAATTGACAGGGGACCTGGATTATTCTGAATTGCCTGTACCAGACAGACAGGAAGCTATTGCTGCTGCTACAAAGAATAACTTTGATTTGAAGACATTGCAAACAAAAAGAGATTTTGATGAAGCTCTAATAGATTTGGATATTTCGACTTATTATCCGACACTTGCCGCATTCGGGAATTATGCATTTGCAGGTTCTGCTGATGATTTCAATTTTCAGAATTATCGTCAATCAATGGTTGGACTTAATTTCTCCATTAATCTTTTCAATGGATTCCGCACGACTCAAAAGGTACAACAAGGTCATATCAATGTGATGAAATCTGATGAATCTGTGAATCAATTGAAAGAGTTTATCATTTCACAGATAACTACCAAAATAAGTGAAATAGAAAGAATTAAGAGCAATCTGGAAGCACAGGAAAGAAACATCACTCTCGCCCAAAAGGCTTATAATATATCCAATTTGCGTTACAAAGAAGGTACCGGCAATCAGTTGGAAATTGAAAATGCTGATTTGGCTATGCGTCAGGCCAAAACAAACAGACTACAGTCAGTATTTCAGTATATTTCCGCTTATGCAGAGCTCGAAAATCTGATGGGTAATCTCGATGCAAAATACAGAAAAATTAAAATTGATTAATAACTTAAAAAAAAATTAATATGAAAAAGACAATATTCTTAATTATAATTGCATTATTTGCTGGTCTGACTTTGCAATCTTGCAAAAAGGAAAATAAAGTAGTTTCCAAAACCATGGAAGAAATCCAAAAAGAAAATGGTGTTCCTGTAAAACTAACTAAAATTGAAACTCAGGAATTGACTATTCCCTTGAAATATATGTCCACTTTGGAAGGAATTAAACAAACTACAGTTACTGCTCCTGTGGCAGACAATGTTGACTTATTTAAAGGAAAAGTGGGCAAAGTAGTTAAGGAAAAAGATGTAGTTGTTACTTTCCCTACAGATAATCCTGCATTGCAATTCGAGCAAGCAAAATTATCTTTTGAAAATTTCAAAAAAATGTATGAAAGAATGTCTGCATTACTAGCCGGAGGAGAAACATCACAGCAAAATTACGATAATATTGAAACTCAGTATTTGGTTGCAAAAAGAAATTATGAATCCCTCAAGCAGATGCTTTTTGTGGAAGCACCCATAAGTGGTACTATTGTTGAAAAATTTGTTGATGAAGGTTTCAAAACAAAAAGTGGAGACAAACTTTTCACTATTGCGCAGATAGACAGAATGAAGGCGATTTTCTGGGTAAGTGATGAAGAATTGATTTATATCAAAAACGGTATGCCTGTTCAAATTACCAAAAATGATAAAGTTTATAATGGCAGAATTTCCGAAGTTGCTCTTGCACAGGATGAAATGAGAAAAGCATTCAAAATTGAAGCAGATTTTCCAAATCCAAAGCGTGAATTGAAAGTAGGCATGACTGTGGAAATTCAATTTGATTCATACAAAAATCCTTCTGCTATAGTAATACCAAGAAGCTCTATCGTTGTGAAAGCCGGTAAAAGTTATGTGTTTGTGTCTGATGGAAGTAATGCACAGGAAAGAGAAATAACATTAGGTAAAACTATTGGGGAAATGGTGGAAATCACTTCCGGACTGAATGTT
The DNA here is from genome assembly GCA_001804565.1 of Ignavibacteria bacterium GWF2_33_9. Taxonomy (GTDB): domain Bacteria; phylum Bacteroidota; class Ignavibacteria; order Kapaibacteriales; family UBA2268; genus GWF2-33-9. The sequence continues at coordinate 30,136 of MHAC01000016.1, forward strand.
GGAGATGAACTAATTACCGAAGGTGTAAGTATTTTGACTAGTGGTGCAAAATTAAATATAAAACAATAACGGAGTAAATATGAGAATAGCAGACATTGCCGTAAAAAGACCGGTTCTTGTATCCGTAATTGTAATTGTATTCGTTCTGTTCGGATTTATTGCGTTCAGAACACTTAATTTGAACTTATTTCCGGATGTGAAAATACCGTTTGTTACGGTACAATGTATTTATCCGGGTGCCGGACCGAAAGAAATCGAATCTCTTGTTACCAAAAAGATAGAAGATGTTATCACAACGATTGAAGGTGTAGAAGCAATTGATTCATATTCACTTGATGGTGTTTCCATTATTGTAATTGAATTTGGATTAGGCAAAGATGTAGATGTAGCAAATCAGGAAGTGAAGGACAAGATTGATCAGATTGTAAATAATTTACCGACAGATGCGAAGAAGCCGATTATTACTAAAGTTGACTTCCGTGCATTCCCAGTTGCAAACTTAATTTTAAGTGGTGATGCTTCTCCGGTGGATATGTATGAATTTGCAGATAAAGTTGTAAAAAATAAATTATCGCAGGTTGCTGGTGTTGCAAATATTACATTGGATGGTGGACAAGAAAGAGAAATTCAAGTTACTCTTTCGGGTAAGACAGTTTATGAAAATATGATGTCTCTGCCTGCTTTTATGGGAATTTTGGGTCAACAGAATTTTGATATTCCCGGAGGAACATTCGAAATCGGGAATCAGGATTATTCTGTTCGCTTGAAAGGACAATATGATTCCTTGAATACAATTTTGGAAACAGAAATTCCGACCGCATTTGGTGTTAAAAAAATCAGAGAATTGGCAAAAGTCGAATTTGCTGGCAAAAAAGTAGCTGCAAAGACTATGTTCTATGATGTGAAAAATAACATCAAGTATGAAAATGCGATATTGTTAGGTCTAATTAAGAGTCCCGATGGTAATGTAGTGGAAGTTGTGAAAGCAGTAAAGGAAAAATTACCCGAAATTTTGCGTGAGCTGCCTAAAGGTATGGAATTGAAAGTAGTGAATGAATCTGCTGATTTTGTGGAGAGTACTTCCTCTGATACTTTAAGTAATATATATCTTGGTATCTTACTCACCGCATTAGTATTGCTTTTCTTCCTGCATGATATTCGTTCTACAATTATTGCCTCGATCACAATGCCTGCATCAATCATTTCTGCTTTCGTTTTATTCCAGTTCGCAGGATTGGATTTGAATATGATGTCGCTAATGGGTATTTCTGTAACTGTGGGTGTGCTCGTTGCGAATGCTGTTGTGATTATCGAAAATATATTCCGCTTCAAAGAAATGGGAATGCCTATCAAAGAGGCTGCGATTAAAGGTACAAATGAAGTGTTTGTGGCGGTGCTTGCATCTACAATGACTAACTTGGTTGTATTTATTCCATTAGCAAATCTGAGCAGTACTGTAGGTCAATTCCTTAAAGCACTTGCTCTTTCCGCTACATTTACTACACTCTTTTCGCTTATTTATTCCTTTACTTTAACTCCTATGTTGAGTTCTCTCTTATTTTCGGATAAAGCAAAAGAAAAAGGAAAATTTGCTAAGTTCTTATCTGCTCATATTGATAAATATTTGATTGGTCTCTACGGTAAAACCTTACGAATAATTTTGCGTAATAAGAAACTAGCCATAGCAACTGTAGTGAGTGCAATTATCTTATTTATAGTTGTGCTTATGGGATTGGGACCAAAAATCGGTTTTGAATTTCAACCAACATTCGACCAGGGCGTGATAACAGCAAAAGTTGAACTACCAACAGGATATAATGTTGAATCTACTGAACAAGTAATTAAGCAGATTGAAGATAAGATTAAGCATTATCCGGAAGTGACAGAAATTGTTTCTTCAATTGGGAAATCCAGCAATGTTGATATTGGTACAAACCTGGCAACAGTAAGCATATACATAGTTGACAAGAAAGAAAGAACAATTGGAATTGATGAAATGGTTATTAAAGTTACCGATGAACTATCTTCTATACCAAATGCGAAAATACAAGTATTTTCTGGTGAAGGTGGCGGACAAGGTGGTACTGCTCCTGTAGAATTCTTCATTTTGGGTCAAAATTCCGTAAAATTGCAAAGAATTACCGATGAACTATACGATTCATTAAAAACAATACCCGGACTAATCAATTTCGAACAATCCACCAGGGAAGGTAAACCGGAAATGACTGTTTATCCAAACCGCAGCAAACTTGCTGATGTTGGTTTATCAGTATCGGAACTTGCAATGTCATTACGCCTTTCAGTGGAAGGTATGGCTAGTTCTAAATATAAATACGAAGGTGAAGAATACGATATTACAGTGAAATTGAATGATGATGAAGTTAATTCTCCAGAAAAAATCAGTCAAATACCGATTGCAACACGTGCAGGCGTATTCAAGATTTCCGATTTAGCTGATATTAAATTCACTCCCGGGCCGACTAAGGTACTTCACCGCAATAAATATATAACGATTAAGTTTTCAGGTGCCCCCGGAGCAGGTGTACCTCTTGGGGATATTACCTCCGAAGTGGAAAAAAGAATTGCAAAATTCAATTTGCCAAAAGGTTATCAATTCGCATGGGGTGGGTCTGCAAAACTTTTCAAACAGATGGTAAGCGACTTATCATTTGCATTTATGGTCGGCATTTTGTTGACATATTTCCTTATGGCAGCAATTCTGGAAAGTTATATACAACCGCTTTATATTATGATTACTATTCCGATGGGTATGATTGGTGTAATCACATTCTCTTATTTAACAGGCACTACGATGAGTATAACTGCAATGATGGGTGTGATTTTGCTCACCGGTATTGTTGTGAATAATGCGATTTTGCTGCTTGACTTTGCTAATCAGATGATTAGGGAAAAAGAGATGAACGTGCATGATGCATTAATAGAATCAGGTGAGACAAAATTGATGCCGATCCTGATGTCCAACGCTGCATTGGCACTTGGTGTACTTCCTCTTGCACTTGGAATTGGTGATGCAGGTGTGGAAATGCGTACTCCTTTAGGAATTGTTACAATAGGCGGTATTTTTGCTTCAACGTTACTTACATTGTACGTAATTCCGGCACTTTACCTAATTTTTGCAAAATTGAAAAAGAAAAATAAAAATTCAAATATAGATTTGATTGCTGAAAATTAATTATAAAAAATGGACATAAAAAAAATGAACGTACCATTATTAGATTTGAAATTACAATATGCTCAGATTCAAGAAGAAGTTGAGCAGGAGATTTTAAGAGTATCACGTTCGCAAATGTGCATACTCGGAAAAGACGTTGAATCATTCGAAGAAAATGCTGCAAAATATCTTGGCGTAAAGCATGCCATTGGTGTTTCCAGCGGGACTGACGCACTTTTAATGGGCTTGATGGCTTATGATATCGGTCCTGGAGATGAAGTGATTTTGCCGACATTTTCGTTTTTTGCAACTGCGGGAGTAGTGGCAAGAACTAATGCTACACCTATTTTCGTGGATAGTATTGCAAATACATATAATATTGATCCAAAAGCTATTGCTGCAAAAATTACTGAAAAGACAAAAGCAATTATTCCTGTTCATCTTTTCGGTCAAGCAGCTGAAATGGACGAAATAATGGCGATAGCACACAAGCATAATATACCTGTAATTGAAGACGGGGCTCAATCTTTCGGAACTCAGTACAAAGACGGTAAATTTGCAGGTAGTATTGGTGAAATAGGATGTTTTTCATTTTACCCATCTAAAAATTTGGGAGCATTTGGTGATGGAGGTCTGGTTACGACTAATGATGATGTATTAGCCGAGAAATTGCGCCAGATGCGTAATCACGGAATGTATCCTAAGTATTTCCATAAATTTATTGGGGGTAATTTCAGATTGGATGCAATTCAGGCTGCAGTGCTGAATGTGAAATTAAAACATCTCGAAGATTGGCACAAAGCTCGCCGAAAAAATGCAGATTTATACAGGAAATATGCTCAAAAGGAAGGTTTGGAAATTGCTAACAATGTTCAGAATTTTATTAACAGCAATCAGATTTATTTACCGGAACCTATTTACGCAGAAACCGGCATTAACAATAATCATATTTACAATCAATTTACAATTAGGATTGCACGCAGAGATAAGATTAAAGATTACCTGTCAGCAAATGGTATTGGATCGGATATATATTATCCTGTACCATTCCATCGCCAGGAATGTTTCTCTTATTTGAACAATCCTGATAGGGATTTTCCAAATGCAAATATGCTAGTAAGTGAAGTTCTTTCTCTTCCTATTTTCCCGGAATTAACTGAAGAACAAATTGCTTACACAGTGGAAAAACTTGCAGAAGCAATAAATATAACATAATCTTCCATCTCTTCTTATTGAAAAAGAATAGGGTATAAAAATATTCGAAATTGAATAAAAAAGACACATCATTGATGTGTCTTTTTTATCTTTTTCAATCAAATAAACCACTGATGAATTATTCACTACCTGTGAGTATTACATCAGTAGTCATTTCTTTACCCTTGCGAAGGAAAGTTACTTTTATTTTGTCCCCGGGTTTAGATTCACGCAGAAAGAAAGTGAAATCGTGCAAATTCATGATTCCGGTATCATTAAGTTTTGTGATTATATCATCGCCCTGCAAACCTGCTTTTTCGGCAGGACTTCCCGGAGAAGCACCGGAAATTTTCATCCCTAAAGGTTCTCTATCGAAATTGGGGACAATGCCGAATTTCACTTTGCTGCCACTTCTGTTTTCTCCATGAGCAGGAGATTTCTCAGATACTTTATGAAATGGAGGTCGATTGTCCAGATTGCCAAATTTTTGGACTGCAGCATCCAGAAAATTAATAATTGTTTCCATTCCGTCAAAATTGATTTTGTCAACGTCATCACTTGGTTTATGATAATCCAGGTGTACACCGGTGAAGAAGAATACTGAAGGGACATTTTTCAGATAGAATGCTGTTTGGTCACTTGCACCAAGTGGTGAATCGCTTTTATTCAGTGTTAATACTGAATCTGCGGCATCCAATTCATCGAAAATCGGTTCAAATGCAGGTGATGAACCAGTGCCCATCAGATAAATTGAATTATCATGAAAGCGGCCAACCATATCCAGATTAATCATCATTGCAATATTCTCAGGAGCAATAATTTTCTGATTAACAAATGCATTAGAACCGATTATACCAAGTTCTTCCGAAGTAAATGCAACAAAAACAAGAGAACGCTTCGTTGGATTTTCAGCAGCATAACGAGCAAGTTCAATCACTGCAGAAGTTCCCGATGCATTATCATCAGCACCATTATGAATTTTGGGAGTTTTGCTCTGATACATTGAAGTTGGTCCGCCCCATCCGAGATGGTCGTAATGGGCTCCCACAACAATATATTCATTTTTCAGTGTTGCATCGGTTCCTTCCACCATACCGAAAACATTGTCAGTTTTAGCAATTTTGTCCTTCAATTGTACTTTTATATAAATTTTTGAATTAGGAATATCGAAGCTGTTAGGTTTTTTTGTTTCCATAATCTTCATTTCGGTAGGGTATAGCGACCTACGAGGGAAATATTCGGAAATTTTAGTTCGATTCACTTGAATTGCAAGCAGACCGGTATTCCTTTCGAAGCGGTCTTTTTCGAGTGGTTCGAAAACACTAGCGGAATCACCGTTAATTTTCACAAATATTATTCCTTTAGCGCCATGATCACGTGCATTCGTTGCCTTATAACGATAAGATTTGTAAGGTTCAAAAGGATCATCTTTCATTTCACCATTCGGGGAATGAGTGAGAATGATTACAATTTTGTCCTTTACGTCAATACCTTCATAATCGTCATATTTCAAATCTTTGGAAGAAATACCAAATCCACAGAATGCTAAAGGAGCTTCTAATTCACCATCATCGCTAATACTTAACGGCAACCAGTCACTTGTCAGATCCCATGACTTTCGCATTGGACGAGACATTTCAATTGGAACGCCGGGTTTAGGGATGATTACATTGAAGTAAACTTCATTTTTTTCTCCAAGTTCATATCCAATCGGCACTTCCAATTGCTGCAAGTAACTTCCATTTATGGGTTTAAGTCCAAATTCTTTAAATTTATTAAGAATATAATCACGTGCTTTATCCATTCCGGGAGTACCTGGAAAACGACCTTCTAATTCATCACTTGCTAAATATGTGAGATGTTCTTTTGCTGCAGTATAAACTAGAGATTTCTCGGTTTGTGCAAATAAATTCAGCGTTGATACCAGAATTAAAATTTGCACAAAATTTGTTAAGCGTTTAAAATTCATTAAATCACCAAAAAATGATAAGTATAAAAAAACAAAATTAAGAATAATTAAATTAATTCCCTTTTAAAAATCGGATAAGCAGTCCTAATATTTTATGAAATGCATTTAATTCATTATAATTTATATATTAAAATAAAATAAATCCTTAATTTTGTAAAATTTTTTCAATACAAATACAAATAAAAAAATAGACAAGGAAATAGAAATGAATGAAGGTACATTAATACAAGTTATCGGACCTGTAGTTGACGTTCAGTTTTCTGAAGGCAATATCCCCGCTGTACTAAATGCATTGCAAATCCCAAGAAAAAATGCTGAAGGTGCTGACGAATTACTAGTTTGCGAAGTACACCAGCACTTAGGTGAAGATAGAGTGAGAGCTGTTGCAATGGATTCTACAGACGGATTGGTGCGAGGAATGAAAGTAATAGATACAGGTGAACCAATCAAAATCCCGGTAGGACAGGAATTGCTTGGAAGAATGATGAACGTAATCGGTGAACCAATTGATGGTAAGGGCGAAATCAAAAGTGAAATGGAATATCCTTTGCATCGCCATGCACCTAAATTCGAAGACTTAAGCACAAAGAAAGAAATGTTCGAAACAGGTATAAAAGTAATTGACTTAATTCAACCATTTACAAAAGGTGGCAAAACCGGTCTTTTCGGTGGTGCAGGTGTGGGTAAAACGGTTGTGATTCAAGAATTGATCC
>MHAC01000016.1:37234-39572 GCA_001804565.1 Ignavibacteria bacterium GWF2_33_9
GAAATGACCTTTACTTAGAAATGAATGAATCAGGAGTAATAGACAAAACTATTCTTGTTTTCGGTCAGATGAACGAACCACCCGGAGCACGTTCAAGAGTTGCTCTTACCGCACTAACTTCTGCCGAGTATCTTCGTGACGAAGGCGGTCGTGACGTTCTTTTGTTTATTGATAATATATTCCGTTTTATCCAGGCAGGTTCCGAAGTATCAGCGCTTTTAGGTCGTATGCCTTCAGCCGTAGGTTATCAGCCGACACTAGCTACAGAATTAGGGGAATTGGAAGAAAGAATAACTTCAACGAAACGTGGTTCAATCACTTCCGTGCAGGCTGTTTACGTACCCGCAGATGACTTGACCGATCCTGCTCCTGCAAGTACATTTGCTCACCTTGATGCGAAAACTGTACTTTCTCGTCAGATTGCAGAATTGGGTCTTTATCCTGCAGTTGATCCACTCGACTCAACTTCACGTATTATGGATCCTCTGGTAATTGGTGAATTGCATTATAACACAGCAATTGATTGTGTTCAAGTTTTGCAGAAATATAAAGATTTGCAGGATATTATCTCAATCTTGGGTATGGATGAATTGAGTGACGAAGATAAACTTACAGTTTACCGTGCTCGTAAAATCCAGAGATTCTTTTCTCAACCATTCCATGTGGCTGAACAATTCACGGGTTATGAAGGTCGTTACGTGAAAATTTCTGATACAGTGAAAGGTTTCCGTGCAATTTTGGATGGTGAAGTTGACCATATTCCTGAAGATTATTTTGTATATACAGGTACAATTGAAGAAGTAATTGAAAGATATAATAATCGCCAACAATAGGATAGGATAATGACTGAAAAATTCTTTGATGTAGTTATAGTTTCTCCACAGGCAATCGTATTCAAAGGAAAAGCGACTACTGTTACCGTACCCGGTACAAAGGGAACATTCCAGATTCTATTCGACCATGCTCCTATTTTTTCTACAACGGAAATTGGGGAGGTTGTTGTGAAAGACGAAAAAGATACAAATGAATACTTCGCTGTCAGCAAGGGATTCGTGGAAGTATCCGCAAATAATGTTTCAATTGTTGTGGAAGTAGCTGTAAAGTCTTCGGAGATTTCTTTGGACGAAACAAATCAGAATCTAACAAAATTGAATTCTGAACTAACAACTGCTGATAAATCAGTAAAAGAAAATTTGAAAAATCAAATAAAATTTGAAGAAGCAAAATTGAAAGTTGTTTCATACAAAAATTAGAAGTAAAATGTATAGAAATAAAATATTAAGTGAAGCACTCACTTACGATGATGTATTAATTTTGCCGAATTACAGCGAAATTCTTCCGAAAGATGTTGAAATTTCCACAAGATTAACACGAGACATCAACATAAAGATTCCAATCTTAAGTGCTGCGATGGATACAGTAACTGAAGCTTCAATGGCTCAGGCAATTGCCCGTGCAGGCGGATTTGGTGTAATTCATAAAAACCTTTCCATTGAACGTCAGGCTGAACAAGTGGATTTAGTGAAGCGTTCCGAAAGTGGAATGATTACAAAACCCGTAACATTGAGTGTGGATAGGTTGGTGGGAGATGCCATTGCATTAATGACAAAATTCCGTATCTCCGGTATTCCAATCACAGATGGGGCAGGGAAATTAATCGGTATCGTTACAAACAGAGATTTAAGATTTAATCCTGACTTGAAGGAAAAAATTTTAAATGTAATGACAAAGGAAAACTTGGTTACAGCACCTATAGGAACTACTTTGGAAGATGCTGAAAGAATCTTGCAAAATCATAGAATCGAAAAATTACTCGTAGTAGATGATAATTATAATTTGAAAGGATTAATAACTTTCAAAGACATACAAAAGAAAAAGCAATTTCCAAATTCAGCAAAAGATTCAGGTGGAAGGCTCCTGTGCGGTGCTGCAATCGGACCAAGCTCAAATACCATTGAAAGAGCAGAAGCCCTCGTAGCAGCTGGTGTTGATGTGCTTTTCATCGATACAGCTCATGGACATTCACTTGGTGTGATTAATACTTTGAAAGAAGTAAAGAAATTGTTCCCTTACATTCAGATTGTAGCAGGCAATATTGGTACTGGTGCAGCAGCAGAAGCATTGATTAAGGCTGGAGCTGATGCAGTTAAAGTTGGTATTGGACCTGGATCTATATGTACTACACGCATTATTGCAGGAATAGGAATTCCTCAGCTGTCAGCTGTGATGGATGTGGCAGATGTTGCTTCCAAATACGAAATCCCGGTAATTGCCGATGGTGGAATTAAGCAAACAGGCGATATTTCCAAAGCATTGGCAGGCGGAGCTGATTCAGTGA
>MHAC01000016.1:39581-48990 GCA_001804565.1 Ignavibacteria bacterium GWF2_33_9
AGGTCATGAAGAAAGTCCTGGCGACAAAGTAATCTATGAAAGAAGAGCTTACAAAATATACCGAGGGATGGGTTCTGCTGAAGCAATGAAACAAGGCTCTGCTGACAGATATTTTCAGGATGTAGAAGCTGAAATTTCCAAATTCGTTCCAGAAGGAATCGAAGGTAGAGTACCTTTCAAAGGTAGTGTGACCGAAACTCTTTATCAACTTGTTGGTGGCTTGAAAGCTGCTATGGGTTATACAGGTTCAAAAACAATTAGTGATTTAAAGAAAAATGCCAACTTCGTGAGAATTTCTTCTTCCAGTTTGGTTGAATCGCATCCTCATCATGTTGCGATTACAAAAGAATCACCTAATTATTATGTTTAATGTAAATTAAAATTAGTGGGTAAAATGGCAAAAACTTCTGAAAAATCAAATAAAGCAGCAGCAAAACCTGCTGTGAAGAAAGCAGTTGCACCAAAAGCAACAGCACCAAAAGCAGTGGTAAAACCTGAAGCAACGAAAGCAGCAGCACCAAAAGCGGCAGCAAAACCTGAAACAAAGAAAGCAGTTGCACCAAAAGCGGTAGCAAAACCTGAAACAAAGAAAGCAGTTGCACCAAAAGCGGCAACAAAACCTGAAGTGAAGAAAGCAATTGCACCAAAAGCGGCAGCAAAACTTGAAGCGAAGAAAGCAGTTGCACCAAAAGAAGTGGTAAAACCTGAAGCAAAGAAAGCAGTTGCACCAAAAGCGGCAGCAAAACCTGAAGCAAAGAAAGCAGTTGCACCAAAAGCCGCATTAAAACCTGAAGCAAAGAAAGCAGTTGCACCAAAAGCGCCAGCAAAACTTGAAGTGAAGAAAGCAGTTGCACCAAAAGAAGTGGTAAAACCTGAAGCAAAGAAAGCAGTTGCACCAAAAGAAGTGGTAAAACCTGAAGCAAAGAAAGCAGATACACCAAAAGAAGTGGTAAAACCTGAAGCAAAGAAAGCAGTTGAATCAAAAGCGGCAGCAAAAAAAGTTGCTGTAAAAGAAGAAGCAAAAGTTGAAGTTGTTCCTGAAGTACAGGAAAAACCGAAGAGAAAGTATAATAAAAAATCAGCTGTAGAATCCATGCCAGCTGCTACTCCTGTTTCTTTAGGAGAAATTAAAACTGAGAAATTATCATATCCTGATAAAATTAACTTCCGTTTATCTCAGATTTATTTCCATTTAAATCAGGAAAAAGTGAATGGAGTTTATGTTAATTATTTGCCTAACATCAAATATATTACTGGATTTACCGGTTCTCAGGCAGAATTGATTATTTTCAAGGATTCTATTCATTTCTTCACAGATGACCGATACGAAGAACAGGTGAAAACAGAGCTATATCCATTGCCTAATATGACTATCCATATTACCAGAGATTTATGGAATTATGTAGAAAAAATTGGACTATTAGAAAATGTTGACGGAATATTATTTGAATCCGATCGAGTTTCTTACTTCGATGCAGTAGAATTCAGGAACAGAATAAGACCATGCAAATTCAAACCACTCAATAACTTAATCGAACCTTTCACGACTTCAAAAGCAACGGAAGAAGTTGAGTTGATTAAAGAATCATGCAGAATTGCTGAAAAAGTTTACGATGAAATAATGAAATTCATCAAGCCGGGAATGACTGAAAAAGAAATTGCAAATGAAATTAGTTATTTGGGACGTAAGTATGGTTCAGAAGGTGAAGCATTCGATATTATCGTAACGAGCGGAGTACGTGGAGCAATAATTCACGGTCAGCCTTCAGACAAGAAAATACGTAAAGGAGACATTGTATTAATGGATTTCGGTTTCAAAGTGAAAGGATTCAGTTCTGATATTTCCCGTACGATTTGCGTAGGTGCAAAACCAACACGTGAACAAAGAGCGATGTATACCGCACTATATTCCGCATTAGAAAGGGTTGTAAATGCTGTTCTTCCGGGAATGAACGGAAAAACAATGGATTCAATTGCACGCAAAGTTATTAATGATGCAGGTTTTTCGGAAGTTGCATACAAACATTCACTTGGACATGGACTTGGAATTGAAACTCACGAACATCCGTTTTTGAATTATCGTCAGGATAATCAAATTGTACCTGAAGATGCAGTACTTGCAATTGAACCGGGCGTTTATATGCCTGATAAATTCGGAATGAGAGTTGAAGATAATATTCTCGTTACAAAAAATGGTGCTGTGAAGCTTACTAATGCTCCAATTGAATTGCCATACATATTATAAAATTAATAAATTGCAGAATAAGATGAAGAATTTGATAGTATTTTCCTCTCCCAGCGGGGGAGGAAAATCTACCATAGTTAAAATGCTGCTGGATGAATTTCCAAAACTTAAACTTTCCACATCAGCAACTACTCGTTCTCCACGAGAAGGCGAAATTGACGGGAAGCATTATCATTTTCTCAAGCAAGCTGATTTCAAAACTATGATTGATACGGACAAACTAATCGAGTGGGAAGAGATTTTCTGCAATTATTACGGTACTCCAAAAACGGAACTTACACTTGCTGAAAGTGAAGGAAAATGCCTGATTTTCGATATTGATGTGAAGGGTGCAGTTTCCATCAAAACGAAATTTCCGGATAATTCATTACTGATTTTCATCGCACCACCATCTATTGAAGAATTGATGCGAAGACTGAAAGGCAGAAATACCGAAACAGATGAACAAATCAACAAACGTATGCTCCGCACTGAATTTGAGATGTCTTTTGCAGAAGAATTCGACTATATTGTAATTAATGATAATTTGGATAATGCTTATAATGAAGTGAAGGATTTGCTCAAAAAGGAAACACAATGTGTAGAGTAGTTTTGTAGTCAAATTAAATTAATAAAGAAAAAATACGTTTATCTTATCTTTGAAATACATTATTATCCGAAAAATACAGGAAATATGCCCAAAGCCCAAAAGAATACTCTGATTTCACAAACATTGCATTTTATCCGACCATTTTATTGGCTGATTGGCTTTGCAATGTTAATGAATGTGATATTTTCTTCTCTCAGTGCGCTATCCATTGCTTTAATACTCCCAATTATCAGAATCATTTTCGGAACCACAAGTGTCGAAAAAGTTGCTCATTCACAGGAATTTCTGACGAAAATAAAGGATGATTTTTTTCATTACCTCTCACAAATGATTGTTGAGCCGGGAGACATTTTAAGTAGTTTAGTTAATCTCAGCTTCCTAATAATCATTGTGTTTGTTCTCAAAAATGTAACAAAATATATAGCCGTTGTTACTTCCGTAAAATTCGAAGAAGGTGTCATCAAAAATATACGTGACACTGTATTCCAAAAATTAACTTCTCTTTCCGTAGGTTTTTTCTCACGCCGAAAACAAGGTGATTTGATTTCTGTAGTTGCAAATGAAACTACAGCATTAAGCCATGCATCAATTTCTGCAATAAATATAATTTTACGTGAATTCACTCAAGTTCTTCTTTTTGCATTTTTACTTTTAGCAATTTCACCACAACTTACATTGATTGCCTCACTTTCTGCATTAATGAGTTTAGTAATACTGAGATTTGCTTCTAAATATCTTAAACGGTATGCAAAAAGAATGCAGTCCTTTATGTCGGATTATACATCTACTATGCAGGAATCCTTTTATGCATTAAGAATCATTAAAGCATATAATGCTGAAGAACACACAAACCGTAAATTTTTTACCGATACATACAATTATGTGAAAGCTGCGATTAAGCATAAGAAAGTGATTACTTTAATACCTTCGATAAATGAAATTACAGCAATCACCGCACTTACATTTGTGCTGTTTTTCGGAGGCAAACAAGTGATGTCCAACACTCTTTCGGGTGATGAACTCATGCTTTTCCTCTTTGCTCTTTTCTCAATAATGGGTCCGGTCGTAATAATAATGACAAATATTTCACAATTGCCAAGAGGTAAAGTTGCAGCAGAGAAGATATTCGAAATCCTGAATGTTGATGACGAGATTAAGAGCGGCGAAAAAGTAGTGACAAATTTACAGAAAAAAATTACTTTTGAAAACGTGTCATTCCAGTATGAAGATGAAGAAGTACTTCAAAATGTTAGCTTTGATATAGAAAAAGGGAAGAAAATTGCAATTGTGGGACCAAGCGGTGGAGGGAAATCCACAATTCTTGACTTGATTATTAGGTTTTATGATCCAAAAAGCGGTGTGATAACACTCGACAACTTCGACATAACAAAATGTGATATAAAATCATACAGAAAACTCTTTGGAATAGTTTCGCAGGAAACAATGCTCTTTAACGATACTATAGCCAATAATATAATTTTCGGTAGAGAAAATGTAACGCAAGAAAAACTGGAAGAAGTAGTCCGCCATGCAAATGCATATGATTTTATTCAAAAATTGCCTAATGGATTTGAAACTCACATTGGCGACCGAGGAATAACACTTTCAGGCGGTGAACGCCAAAGAATAGCTATTGCCAGAGCATTGCTTGCAGATCCCGAAATATTAATATTTGACGAAGCAACTTCAGCACTTGACACAGAATCTGAAAAAATCGTACAAAATGCAATTAATAATGTTTTGGAAAATAAAACTGCAATAATAGTTGCGCACCGTCTTTCTACAATATTAGATGCAGATAAAATCCTTGTATTGAAAGATGGGGAAGTAGCCGAAAGCGGTACGCACAGCGAGTTATTGGAATTAAATGGTGTTTATCGGAAACTTTATGATATCCAATTCAATGAAAATTGAAAAATTTCTGGAAAATTTACCAAAATACAATAAATTTAATTAAAATGATTTGAAAATATAATCGTTTATTTTAATCTTTGTAATTCAGAAAAATGTGAATATGTGGAAAATAAATCACAAAACTTTTCCACATATCGAAAAAAAATAAAAAAAATATTGAAAAAGCAAAAAATATTTTGCTAATTAAAAATATTTTATTAATTTTGTAAGCTCTTTTAGAGAAAAAACGAAAAAATCCAATTAGGAGTATTTGTGCCAACTATAAGTCAGTTAGTTAGAAAAGGAAGAAAAAAGGTAGTTTACAAAAGTAAATCACCTGCATTAAAGAGTTCACCACAAAGACGTGGAGTCTGCACGAGAGTGTACACAACCACACCTAAGAAGCCGAATTCAGCTTTGCGCAAAGTAGCACGTGTGAGACTTTCTTCGCAATTGGAAGTGACAGCATACATTCCTGGCGAAGGTCATAATCTACAGGAACACTCAATCGTGTACGTAAGAGGCGGCAGAGTGAAAGATTTGCCTGGTGTACGTTATCACATTATTCGTGGCGCAGCTGATACTCAGGGAGTAGATGGACGTGGACAAGGACGTTCCAAGTATGGTTCTAAAAAGAAAAAAGCAGGTGCAAAACCTGGCGTTAAAAAGTAATAATCAGGTAAAGAAAAATGAGAAAGAAAAGAGCCGAAATAAGAAGATTAGCACCAGACACCAAATATAATGATTTATTGGTATCTAAACTTATAAATTACTTGATGTATCAAGGAAAGAAAAGTACAGCAACAACTTTGGTGTATCAAGCATTTGACATAATTCAGGAAAAACAAAAAGAAGAACCTCTGGATGTATTCAAGAAGGCAATTTCTAATATTGCTCCTATATTGGAAGTACGTTCCCGTCGTGTAGGTGGGGCTACTTATCAGGTTCCCGTAGAAGTGAAAGAAAATCGCCGCATTGCTTTGGCATTGCGTTGGTTGAAAAACTACTCTAGAGACAGAAAGGAAAAAACAATGGCAGCTAAATTAGCTTCCGAAATTATTTCTGCTTCGAAAGGTGAAGGTTCATCATATAAGAAAAAAGAAGATGTGCATAGAATGGCTGAAGCAAACAAAGCCTTCGCACACTTCCGTTGGTAGTCTTTAATTAGACGTTCTTTGAAATTAAGATTAGAGCAATGGCAAGAGCAGTTCCAATATCCCGAATAAGAAACATAGGGGTGATGGCACATATAGATGCCGGAAAAACAACTACGACCGAAAGAGTACTTTTTTACTCCGGTTATCTCCATAAATTAGGAGAAGTTGATGACGGAACTGCATTCATGGATTACATGGAGCAAGAAAAAGAGCGTGGCATAACAATACAATCTGCTGCAGTTACAGCCGCCTGGAAGGATTATCAGATTAATATAATCGATACACCCGGACATGTGGACTTTACCTCAGAAGTACAACGCTCTTTAAGAGTCCTCGATGGGGCAATTGCAGTATTTTGCGCTGTTGGTGGTGTTGAACCCCAGTCCGAAAGAGTCTGGCGACAAGCAGACGAATTTAAAGTGCCACGTATCATATACGTGAATAAGCTTGATAGGATGGGTGCTAATTTTGACCGGGTTCTCTCAATGTTAGTTGAGAAACTTTCTGCAAACCCCATTGCTATTCAATTCCCGATGGGTGCCGAAGAAAACTTTGAAGGCGTCGTCGACCTCATTAAAATGAAGTCTTACTACTTCGATACGGAACAATATGGCGCAGAATATGAAATCACCGATATATCTGAAAAATACATTAAACAAGCCGAACAATACCGTGCTTTATTATTAGAAAAAGTTGCCGAACTTGATGATAGTCTTACAGAGAAATTTTTGCTTGGCGAAGATTTGACTGAAGATGAAATTAAAACGGCCTTACGAAATGCTACGCTGAAAAACTTATGTAATCCCGTTTTTTGTGGCTCTTCTTTGAAAAATATTGGCGTTCAACCTCTTTTGGATGGTGTGTTGGATTATCTTCCCTCACCAGAAGATGTAGGTAACGTTTTAGGTTTCGATGCAAAAGACCACGAAAAACTTGTTGATATTCAAATGACTGACGATGAAGCTTTCACCGCTCTGTCATTTAAAGTGCTTACTGACCCGTTTGTGGGTAAAATGAATTTTTTGAGAATTTATTCAGGTTCTTTGAAAGTAGGACAGCAAGTTGAAAATACAGCTGCCGGCAAAAAAGAGAAAATTAGTAAAATTTACAAAATTTACTCAAAGCGTCATGATGAAATTTCTGAAGCTTATTCCGGAGAAATTGTGGCAGTTCCTCAGTTGAAGTTTACTTCCACAGGAGATACTCTTGCAATTAACAAGAATGTCATTTTCGATACGATCAGATTTTTGGATCCAATGATTGATATGTCTCTGGAAGCCAAAACTCTTGCTGAGCAGGATAAACTATTAGTTGCTTTAGGCAAATTGAGTGAAGAAGACCCGACATTCAAATTTAGTAATGATGCTGACAGAGGTCAAATTATTATTAGCGGAGTTGGCGAACTTCAACTTGAAATAGCTGTGGAAAGATTGAAAAGAGAATTCAACGTGGAAGCCCGAGCCGGAAAACCTCAGGTATCTTATCGTGAAACTATTTCTTCTGCAATAGAAGAAAGATACATCTACGAAAGATCTCATGCAGGTAAAAATCAATTTGGAGATGTAAAAATTCACATTGTACCAAATGGCGAAAGTACAGGTAACGAATTTTTCAATACTGTTGAAGATAAGAAGATTCCGAAAGTTATTTTGGAAGCAGCTGAAAAAGGAGTGAAAGAATCAATGCAAATCGGGATGCAAGGTTATCCATTACAAGATGTAAAAATAACTTTACTCAGTTGTGAATATATTGATGGTGTTACAACGGAGCTTGGAACAAAAATCGCAGCATCGATTGCAGTGAAAGAAGCACTTCGCAAAGCAGGCACACAGCTTTTAGAGCCAATCTTCAGATTAGAAATCATCTCTCCTGAACAATATGTAGGAGATATAATTTCTGACCTGAATTCAAGGAAGGGCAGAATTGAGCAAATTGACGCAAAATCTAATTTGCAAGTAGTTGACGGATTTGCGCCATTGTCTAATTTATTCGGATATGTAACCTCGTTGAGGTCACTATCACAAGGCAGAGCGAGTTTTACGATGACATTTTCGCATTACAGCCCTGCATCGAAAACGAATATTTATTAAAGAAAAGAAGTAATCTGATTTGAAAGAATCGGTTAAATATAGAAATTTTATTATAAAAAATTATTTATAAAAAAATATTTTGGAGAAATCATGGCAAAGGAAACATTTGTAAGAAACAAACCTCATGTCAATGTGGGTACAATTGGTCACGTTGACCACGGCAAAACAACATTGACTGCCGCTATTACTATGGGCTTGGCTATAAAATTTGGCGGAGGCCAAGTTCGTACATTCGATTCAATCGATAATGCACCTGAAGAAAAAGCACGTGGAATAACGATTGCAACAGCACACGTTGAATATGAAACAGAAGCCCGTCACTACGCACACGTAGATTGTCCGGGTCACGCTGACTATATTAAAAACATGATCACTGGTGCTGCTCAAATGGACGGAGCTATCTTAGTAGTAGCTGCAACTGATGGACCAATGCCTCAAACTCGTGAACACATCCTTTTGGGATACCAAGTAGGTGTGCCACGCATGATCGTATTCATGAACAAAGTTGATGCTGCAGATCCTGATTTGTTAGAATTGGTTGAAATGGAAGTTCGTGATTTATTATCACAATACCATTACCCCGGTGATGAAATTCCTGTAATTCCTGGTTCAGCACTTTTGGCTTTGGATGCTGGTTCAGCAGCAGGTACAACACCAGATGATCCAAGATTGAAATGCATCTATGATTTGATGGAAGCAGTGGATACTTACATCCCAACTCCTGTAAGAGAAGTAGATAAACCATTCTTGATGCCGGTTGAAGATGTGTTCTCAATCACTGGTCGTGGAACAGTTGGTACCGGAAGAATAGAAAGAGGTAAAGTGCATGTTAATGATGAAGTGGAAATCGTTGGTTTCGGACTTCACAAAAAAACAACTTGTACCGGTGTTGAAATGTTCCGTAAACTTTTGGATGAAGGTCAAGCAGGTGATAACGTTGGTTTATTGCTTCGTGGCGTTGACAAAAATGAATTGGAACGTGGAATGGTAATTTCCAAACCTGGTTCAATTACACCTCACCACCACTTCTTAGGTCAGATTTACGTATTGAAAAAAGAAGAAGGTGGACGACACACTCCATTTTTCAATGGATACCGTCCACAGTTTTATTTCCGTACAACAGACGTGACAGGTTCAATCCAATTACCCGGCTCAATCGAAATGGTTATGCCTGGCGATAACTTGGACGAAATTGACATAGAATTGATTACTCCTGTTGCAATGGAAGTAGGTTTGCGTTTCGCAGTTCGTGAAGGCGGACGTACAGTAGGTGCCGGTGTTGTGGCAAAAATTGTTGAATAATTATTAAGTAAAGCAAAAATAAATGCAGAAAATAAGAATAAAATTGAAATCTTATGATCACAAATTGATCGACAAATCAGGCGAAACAATTGTGAGATCATTAAAGCAGACAGGCGCACTGGTTGTAGGACCG
>MHAC01000016.1:49025-51551 GCA_001804565.1 Ignavibacteria bacterium GWF2_33_9
AAACAGATCGCCGCACGTTGATAAAAAATCAAGAGAACAATTTGAATTATTAACGCATAAGAGATTAATTGATATTTTCAATTCATCTCAGAAAACAGTAGATGCACTGATGAGGCTTGAATTGCCGGCAGGTGTAGATGTAGAAGTTAAAGTTTAAGGAAAAAATGAAAGCTGCAATTCTAGGTAGAAAAGTAGGTATGACTACTTTATACTCCGAAGAAGGAAAACAAGTGCCGGTTACGATGATTCAGGCAGGACCATGCGCAGTAGTTAATCTCCGTACAATGGAGAAAGACGGATACTCAGCAGTTCAGGTTGGCTTTGATGAAGTAGCCGAAAAGAAAGTGACCAAACCGGTTATCGGTCAGTACAAGAAAAATGGATTGAAACCTCATAAAGTAATGAGAGAATTCAGACAATTGGAAGGCGATTATAAAATCGGAGATGAAATTACCGTTAGTAATTTTACTCCCGGAGATTTAGTGAAAGTATCCGGTACATCACGTGGAAAGGGATTTGCAGGCGTTGTGAAAAGACATCACTTTAGCGGTGTGGGTATGACTACTCACGGACAAAGCGACAGACAACGTCACCCGGGTTCAATTGGCCAGTCTTCATATCCGTCGAGAGTACTCAAAGGATTGAGAATGGGAGGACAAATGGGAAACAAACGCACTTCCGTACGAAATATTGAAGTTGTAGAAATTTACCCCGAACAAAATTTACTGCTTGTAAAAGGCAGTGTACCTGGTGGTAAAAATGGTTTATTAGAAATTGTGAAAGGGTAAGAGATGCAAATAGATGTATATAACCAAAATGGCGAAATCATAGGCAAGCAAGAGCTTAACGATGCAGTGTTTGCAATCGAACCAAATGAATATGCAATGCACCAGACAATTGTTGCGTATTTGGCAAACTTACGTCAAGGCAATGCTAAAACAAAAGTTCGTTCCGAAGTTAGGGGCGGCGGCAAAAAACCTTGGAAGCAAAAAGGACGTGGTACTGCACGTGCAGGTTCTACACGCTCTCCACTATGGAAAGGTGGTGGTACAATTCACGGTCCTAAGCCACACAGCCATGAATTAAAAGTTCCGATAAAAGTGAAAAGACTTGCAAAGAAATCTGCATTCTCGGTGAGAGTAACAGAAAATAATTTAAAAGTTCTAGCTGAATTCGGAATCAATGAGTTCAAAACTAAGAAAGTTAACGAATTACTTATTAAACTGAATATGACGGGACAATCAACATTGTTCCTGACAGAAAATCTTGAAAAAGCATTTTACATGTCAGCCCGCAATATTCCGAAAGTAAAAGTACAGGAAGCAGAAAAGATATCTGCTTACGATATACTTAGACATAAAAACATAGTAATTCTTCAGAAAGCAGTTCAAAAAATTGAAGACACTTTAAAGTAAGGTAATACAATGATAGAGATAATCAAAAGGCCGATAATTACCGAAAAAGCAATGAATATGGGACACCATAGACAATATGCTTTCGAAGTAGATAGAGATTCAACAAAGATTCAAATCAAGCAAGCCATTGAAGAACTTTACGAAGTAAAAGTTGACAACGTACGCACTCTAAACGTGAAAGGAAAGAACAAAACTCGTTTCACACGCAAGGGATTGCAAAGAGGATTCACAAAATTACGCAAAAAAGCTTACGTTACTTTGAAGGAAGGATTTTCGATAGAAATAGTTTCAGGTGCACAAGAGGAATAAGAGAAGAAAATGGGAATTAGATTATTAAAACCAATTACGCCGGGAACAAGATTTTATTCAGTTAATGAATTTACGGAAATTACTGCAAGTAAACCGTACAAAAAACTGACAGTTCCATTAAAGAAATCAGGCGGTAGAAATAATACAGGACGCATCACTTCACGTCACCGTGGAGGCGGACACAAGAGAAAATACAGAATTATTGATTTTAAAAGAAATAAAATCGACATTTCTGCAACAGTAGAAACAATTGAATATGATCCGAACAGAAACGCAAGGATCTGTCTGGTGAAATATTCAGATGGAGAGATTCGCTATATTCTTGCTCCTGATAAAATCAAAGTTGGAGAAGTTATAATAGCTTCACCAAATGCGGAATACAAAGATGGTAATGCATTGCCACTTAAAAATATTCCTGTAGGTTTGTTCATTCATAATATTGAATTAAAGCCCGGAAAAGGCGGACAATTAGCACGCAGTGCAGGCGCAAGCTGCCAATTGTTAGCAAATGAAGGCAAATATTCACACGTAAAGTTGCCAAGCGGCGAAATTAGAATGATAAATTCACGCTGTTATGCAACAATCGGAACAGTGAGCAATCCGGAACACAGCAATATTCTTTGGGGTAAAGCAGGACGTTTACGCTGGAAAGGCATTCGTCCGCAATCACGTGGTATGGTAATGAACCCTGTAGATCACCCAATGGGTGGTGGCGAAGGTGCATCGAAGTCCGGTGGTGGACGTCAGCATCCACAGTCACCTTGGGGTAAATATGCAAAAGGTTTGAAGACAAGAAAGTCTA
>MHAC01000016.1:51599-62983 GCA_001804565.1 Ignavibacteria bacterium GWF2_33_9
GGAGTCTTTGTACATCATAAACTGCTCAAGAAAATGGATGAGCTGAATGAATCTAAGAAAAAACAGGTAATCAAAACCTGGTCGAGAGCATCCACGGTTATGCCCGATTTTGTTGGACATACAATAGCAGTACATAATGGCAAAAACTTTGTGCCGGTTTATATTACAGAAAATTTAGTTGGACATAAACTTGGTGAATTTGCTCCAACAAGAATATATCGTGGTCACGCAGGTCATCGTAAAGATGCTAAGAAATAATTGAGGAAATAATGGAAGCAAGAGCATTAAAAAAATATATCAGATCATCACCGGTTAAAATGCGACTGGTAATAGACATGATAAGAGGAAAGAAAATTTCTGATGCAATCGGGATCTTGCACTTTTCACCAAAGAGTGCAGCCAGAGTAGCAGAACAAACATTGCGTTCGGCAGTATCGAATTTATCTAACAAGAAGAAAGAAGCCGGTGAATCCGGTCGTGAAGATAATTTCTTTGTGTCCCAAGCATTTGTGGATGTAGGACCAACGATGAAAAGAGTTATGCCGGCTCCGATGGGAAGAGCTTTCAGAGTACGCAAACGCAGTAATCATTTAACCATCATTGTTTCCGATGGTGAAGTATCTGAAGAAAAAATTGAAAATATAAAGGAGTAAGTCTTGGGTCAGAAAACTAATCCGGTAGGTTTACGTCTTGGCATAACTCGTGGCTGGGATGCAAATTGGTACGACGATAAAAATTATTCTGAAAAATTATCGGAAGACTTAAAAGTACGTAATTATATTCGTAATCGTAAGAAAAATTCCGGTGTATCGAGAATCGTGATTGACAGAACTGCAAAACAGCTTCGTATCACAATCCATACATCTCGCCCCGGAATGATTATTGGTAAGTCAGGCAAAGATATTACTCAACTCGAATACGAATTAAAGAAAGTAACAGGAAAAGAAGTTAAAATATTTATTAACGAAATTAAAAGGCCTGAACTGGATGCATGGCTGGTTGGCGAAAACATTGCACAGCAATTGGAAAGAAGAGTTTCCTTCCGACGTGCAATGAAGCAGGCAGTATCTGCAGCAATGAGAATGGGTGCAATCGGAATTAAAGTGATGTGCTCAGGACGTTTGGGTGGAGCAGAAATGGCACGTACCGAACAATACAAAGAAGGACGTACACCGCTTCACACATTGAGAGCAGATATTGATTATGCAAGCCAAAGAGCTGAAACTATTTATGGTTCCATTGGCATTAAAGTTTGGATTTTCAAAGGCGAAGTTTATTAAGAATTGAGGTAAGAAATGTTAGCACCTAAGAGAGTAAAATGGCGTAAGCCGCAACGAGGAAGAATGAGAGGTAAAGCTTACCGTGGTTCTACTATCTCCTTCGGTTCATTTGCACTCAAAGCAATGGAACCGGCTTGGATTACAAATCGTCAGATTGAAGCCGCTCGTATTGCAATAAATAGATATTTGAAAAGGGACGGTAAAATCTGGATAAGGATATTCCCGGACAAAGCATATACCAAAAAACCAGCTGAAACTCGTCAGGGTTCAGGTAAAGGTTCACCGGAAGGTTGGGTAGCGGTTGTTCGTCCCGGTCGTATTATGTTCGAAGTTGATGGCGTAACCAAAGATCAGGCAGCAGAAGCTTTGAGATTGGCAAGCCACAAACTACCGATAAAAACAAAGTTTGTTCAACGTATTGATTTGGTATAGTAATGAAAGCAAGAAAAGCTAAAGATTTGAAAGAACTCTCCGATAAGGAGCTAATGAACTTGCTTGACGAATCGAAAGAAACGTTGGCAAGACAAAGAATACAAAATTCTTTGAAACAATTGACCGATACTGCAGGTCTTAATGTTTTGCGTAAGGACATCGCACGTATCCAGACTATTATTAACGAAAGAATACAAGTGAAGTAAAATGGACGAAAAAATGGTAAATCAGAATGTTGTGGAACGTAAACCGCATAAGAGAATTTTGCAAGGTGTTGTTGTATCCGATAAAACAGATAAGACAATCGTTGTGAAAGTTGAAATACAAGTTGCCCATCCACTTTACAAAAAGTACTATAAAGAAAGTAAGAAATTCATGGCTCATGACGAAACTAATAATGCTCACCATGGTGACAAAGTTAAAATTAGAGAATGTCGTCCGCTGAGTGCCCTCAAAAGATGGGAATTAATTGAAATTGTTGAAAGAGCTAAATAGTTGGGTGAACAATGATACAGGAAGAAACTAATTTAACGGTAGCGGACAATTCGGGCGCCAAAAAAATCAGATGCATCCGTGTTCTTGGCGGACATGGCAAGAAATATGCATACGTTGGCGACAAAATTGTTGTAACAGTAAAATCTGCTATCCCTAATGCAGGGGTAAAGAAAGGTAAAGTATATACAGCTGTAGTTGTTCGCACTGCCAAAGAAATGCGTCGCAAAGACGGTTCATATATAAGATTCGATGATAATGCCGCAGTGATTCTGAATGAAAAAGGCGAACCACGTGGAACAAGAATCTTCGGACCGGTAGCAAGAGAATTACGTGAAAAAAATTATATGAGAATAGTCTCATTGGCCCCAGAGGTTATTTAAGCGAGGAAGTGAAATGAAATTGAAAATTAAGAAAAACGATATAGTTCATGTTATTGCCGGCAACGATAAAGGTAAGCAAGGCAGAGTGTTGGAAATTTACTCCGACAAAATGAGAATTTTGGTGGAAGGCGTGAATATCCGTACTAAAGCATCACGTCCTAGCCAAGAGAATCCTCAAGGTGGATTAATTCATAAAGAACAACCAATTCATTATTCGAATGTTCAATTATTGGATTCCGAAAAGAAACCTACAAGAACAGGAATAAGAATTAGTGAAAAAGATACTGTGAAAGGCAAACCCTTAAAGGTTCGCTTTGCCAAATCTAACGGTAAAGATATATAAAAAAATTAGGAATAACAAATGGCTAAAGTAGTAAAAACAGCAGGAAAGCCGGGATCGAAGAAATTCGATTTTGTGATGGATGGTAAGAGAATCGAAGCTGTCGAAGATCGCACCATTCCTAAACCGAGACTTTATGATTTTTACCTAAACAATGTAGTGCCAGAATTAAAGAAAAAATTCGACTACACAAATGCAATGGAAGTTCCCAAAATAGAGAAAATATCACTTAATATGGGAATGGGAGAAGCTGTGAGCGATCCCAAAGTATTGCAAAATGCAATTAATGAAATCGAATTGATTACAGGCCAAAGACCTGTGGTTCGCAAAGCAAAGAATTCAATTTCTAACTTTAAATTGCGTGAAGGAATGCCTATTGGAGTGAGTGTTACATTGCGCCGCACTATAATGTATGAATTCTTAGATAGATTCATCAATATTGCATCGCCACGTATCCGTGACTTCCGAGGATTTTCCGATAAAAGCTTTGACGGAAGAGGTAATTATTCAATAGGAATAAAAGAACAAATCATTTTCCCTGAAATTGACGTGGACAAAGTAGGCCGCATTTCAGGATTTGATTTAACATTCGTAACAACTGCCAAAACTGATGAAGAAGCATTAGCATTGCTTAAAGAATTTGGTTTTCCATTCATAAAGAGGGATAATTAAGATGGCAAGAATAAGCGTAGTACAAAGAAATAATAAACGTATCCGTTTGGCAGACAAATACCAAGCAAAACGTGAAGAGTTGAAAGCAAAAGGAGATTGGGAAGGTTTGCAAAAACTCCCAAGAAATTCAAGTCCGACACGTATCCGTTTACGTTGTAGCGTAACAGGTCGTGGTCGTGGTGTGTATCGTAAATTTGGGTTATGCCGTAATCAATTACGCCAGTTGGCACTTGAAGGCAAATTACCCGGTGTTCATAAGGCAAGTTGGTAAAAAGGAAAAGGAAAAGGATATGCCAGTTACAGATCAGATTGGAGATTTTCTCACAAGAATCCGCAATGCCGGAGCAGCAAGCCACTCACACGTGGAAGCTCCTAAATCACAAGTGAAAGTGCATATAGCGGAAATATTAGTGGACCAAGGTTTTATTGACGGTTTCGAAGTGCTTCCTGATGGAGTTCAGGGAAAAATTCGCATTAAACTTCGTTACTACCAGAAAAAACCTGTTATCAAGGAAATGAAAAGAATATCAAAACCGGGACGTAGAGTATATGCACCGGTAGAATTATTGCCAAAAGTACATCACGGACTTGGAATTGCAATCATTTCCACATCGAAGGGAATAATGACAGACAAACAAGCAAGACAGTTCAATGTTGGTGGTGAAATAATTTGTACAATTTGGTAATTTAATCGAGGAAAGAAAAGTGTCAAGAGTAGGAAAAAAACCAATTACAATTCCAGAAAAAGTACAGGTATCTACAGAGGAAAGACTGATTAAAGCAAAAGGTCCATTAGGGGAGCTTAGCTTTAGAGTCCCTGAGGTAATTAATTTTGCTATCGAAGATAATGTGATTACTTTTTCGAGAGAAAGTGATGAAAAACACATTAGAGCACTTCACGGTTTAAGTCGTGCTTTAACTTATAATGCAATTTTTGGAGTTTTGGAAGGATTTTCAAAAACATTGAAAATCGAAGGCGTAGGATTCAAAGTGGAGCTAAAAGGAAAAGGTTTACTTTTTTCATTAGGTTTCTCACATCCGATTTACTTCCTTCCACCGGACGGAATCACATTTGAAGCACCAAATCCCAATACAGTTGTCGTAAAAGGCGCCAACAAAGAAGTTGTAGGATTGGTTGCATCTAAAATACGTAAAATGAGACCACCAGAACCTTACAAAGGTAAAGGTGTGAGATATGAAGGTGAATACGTTCGTAGAAAAGAAGGCAAGAAAGCTGCTAAATAATAAGAAATAAAGTGAATAACGATGAATAGATTTGAATTAAAAAAAACCAGGCGAGTAAGAAGAAAATTAAGTGTTCGCCGTTCAATCAAAGGCACAAGTGCTAAACCTAGACTTAGTATTTTCCGTAGTCTGAACAATTTCTTTGCTCAGCTGATTGATGATACAACAGGAGCTACACTTGCTTCTGCTTCAACAATCGATACTGAAGCAAAAGGAATGATAAAAGCTGAAATGAGCAAAAGCGAAAAAAGCAAAGTTGTTGGTTCTTTGATTGCAAAAAGAGCTCAGGCTAAAGATATCAAACAAGTGGTATTCGACCGCAATGGTTACAATTACCACGGAAGAGTGAAAGCATTTGCAGAATCAGCAAGAGAAAATGGACTACAATTTTAAGATAGGAGAACAAAAGTGGCAATAGTAAAATCATCTGAATTAGAACTCTTTGATAAATTGGTTTACGTTGGACGTACAGCTAAAGTAGTAAAGGGTGGACGTCGCTTTAACTTCTCCGCATTGGTAGTAGTTGGCGATAAAAACGGACATGTTGGTTACGGACTTGGTAAAGCAAGTGAAGTAGTTGACGCTGTGACAAAAGCAACAGATGCTGCAAAGAAGAACATAAGTTCTGTAATAATTCAAAAAGGAACAATTCCGCATGAAGTATTAGCAAAATACGGAGCAGCAAAAATTCTTCTCAAACCTGCTTCACCTGGTACAGGTGTAATTGCTTCAGGTGCTGTTCGTGCAGTACTCGAAATGGCAGGAGTAGAAAACGTACTTACTAAAAGTTTGGGTTCATCGAATCCTCATAATGCACTCAAAGCAACAGTTCGTGCACTCGCATCTCTCGAAGATGCTGCTGCAGTTGCTGTTCGCCGTCGTATTTCATTAGAAAAAGTTATTAAGGGGTAATAGAAATGGGACAGTTGAAAATAACTCAAACTCGTAGTATAATTAAAACATTGGAAAACCAAAAGAGAACTATTAAAGCTCTCGGACTTGGCAGACCGAATCATTTCAACATCTTGCCTGATAATGCACAGACACGTGGAATGATTGAAGTAGTAAAACATTTAGTAAAAGTAGAACAATTGCCTGAATAATAGAGAAACGAAATGAAACATATAGGTAATATTCAGCTTCCAAAAGGAGCAATAGGTAAAAAGAAAAGAATTGGACGTGGACAAGGTTCCGGTAAAGGCGGCACTGCCACACGTGGACATAAAGGACAAATGTCACGTGCAGGTGCAAGAATTCCCGCTTTCTTCGAAGGCGGTCAAATGCCACTTTCACGCCGTGTGCCTAAATTTGGATTCACTAATCCATTCCGTAAAGACTATCAAGTTGTGAATGTTGGAAGATTACAAGAATTATTCGACAAAAATGCTTTCGATGGTAATAAAGTTACCAAAGAAATGCTTTTTAATCTGAAAGCTATCAGAAATAAACGCAAACCATTGAAGATATTAGGTAATGGCGAGATAACAGCTGTATTGGAAATTTCGGCTGATGCTTTCACCGAAACTGCAAAAAGTAAGATTGAATCAACCGGAGGCTCGGTAACAATAAATGGCTAATTTTACTCAAACTTTCAAGAATATCTTTAAGATTGAAGATTTACGATACAAAATTCTCTATACTTTAGGTATTTTGGTCGTTATCCGTGTGGGTGCACATATTACAATTCCTGGTATTGACGTAGTTGCTTTGGAATCAGCTGCAGCGAGCACTAGTGATAATACATTATTCGGTTTATTCGATATGTTCGTGGGTGGTGCGTTTTCTAATGCTGCCATCTTCGCTTTAGGTATTATGCCTTATATCACTACTTCGATTATCTTCCAGCTTGCAGGTATTGTGATTCCCGAAATTGCAAAAATGCAAAAAGAAGGTCAGGAAGGCAGACGTAAAATTAATCAGTGGACCAGAGTTGGTACAGTATTTATCTCTGCACTTAATGCATGGGGTATGACAATTAAATTTGCTAATCAAACTGCCCCTAACGGAATGCCGGTTGTTCCGCACTCAGGAGTTATATTCTTTGTGTCAACAATCTTTATTTTGACAGCAGGCGTTATATTTATGATGTGGCTTGGTGAACAAATCACTGAACGAGGTATCGGGAACGGTATTTCACTCATCATTATGATTGGTATTATTGCTCGTCTGCCTGCCTCTCTTTGGCAAGAATGGACATTGGTTACATCAGGTTCACGTCACTGGATTATTGAAATAATCGTATTAGCAATACTTTTTGCGATTATCGCAGGTGTTGTCTTAATTACTCAGGGGGCAAGAAGAATCCCGGTACAATATGCACGCCGACAGGTTGGAAATAAAACTTATGGCGGTACTACTCAGTATATACCACTAAGAGTGAATACAGCCGGTGTGATGCCGATTATCTTTGCTCAAGCTTTGATATTCATTCCGAATACAATTTTGAGCTTTTTCCCTGATAGTCCGACATTAATTTATATAGCACAATTGTTCAGTCAGGAATCATTCTTCTATGCAACTGTGTATGGATTGATGATTATACTTTTCACATTTTTCTATACGGCGATTGTATTCAATCCGCAGGAAATATCTGATAATATGAAAAAGCAAGGTGGTTTTGTTCCTGGTATTCGTCCGGGTAAACCAACTGCGGAATATATAGAAAGAATATTAACATTAATTACTTTACCAGGTTCGATTTTCTTGGCAGTCGTAGCAATATTACCAACATTTATGATGAATTTGTTTAGCGTAACTTCATCTTTCGCTTCATTCTTTGGCGGAACAAGTTTGCTTATCATTGTTGGTGTTGCCCTCGATACATTGCAGAAAATTGAATCACACCTGATGATGCGTCACTATGATGGATTTATGAAATCCGGAAAGATTAAAGGACGCACCGGTATCGGTGGTATGTAATTTAGGCAAATAGATTGGGTTACTTTAAATTTAATACAGACGAATTTAAGTTCTTTGAAAGAGCAAACAGAATCGTGGCAGAAACACTTTCTTTGATGCAGAAGCATGTAAAGCCCGGTGTTACGACTTACGAACTTGACAAAATTGCCGAAGATTATATTCGCACTCAGAATGCAGAACCTGCATTCAAAGGATACGGGCCGAAAGATAATCCTTTCCCTGCGACTGTATGTACTTCGGTGGATAATGTAATTGTACACGGAATACCTAACAAAACTCCGCTTCTTGAAGGACAAATTGTTTCTCTTGACGTTGGAGCTAAATATAAAGGATTTTTCGGTGATAGTGCCATTACTTGTTTTGTTGGTGAAGTTAGTCCCGAGATTGCAAGACAATCCGAAGTTACAGAACAATCATTGTTCAAGGGATTGGAGCAAGCAGTTGAAAGAAAGAAGATTTACGATATTTCCCGTGCAATACAAACGTATGTAGAAAGCAATGGATACAGCTTAACAAGAGAATTAGTAGGACATGGAATTGGTAAGAAATTACATGATGACCCGCCGGTTCCGAATTTTGTTCCTTTACTTCTGCACAGAGGTGATTATCCGAACTGGAAATTACAGCAAGGATTAGCACTATCAATTGAACCAATGGTTCACATGGGAAAGAAAGAAACTAGTACGCTCGATGATGGTTGGACAGTTGTAACCAGAGATGGTTCAATTGCAACTCACTGGGAACATACCGTGGTGATAGATCAGGGTAAACCAATAATAATGACATTAAGAAATTAATAAAAAAAGATAAAAACTGTGGCTAAACAAGATTTAATTAAAGTAGATGGAGTTATAGACGAAGTGTTACCAAACACTCAATTCATTGTTACACTTGAAAATGGACATAAAATATTAGCCCATATTTCAGGTAAAATGAGAATGAATTTCATTAAGATCTTGCAAGGCGACAAAGTAACAGTGGAAATTTCACCTTACGATTTGAGTAAGGGAAGAATAATTTATCGATACAAATAGAGGTAACATAAATGAAAGTTACAGCATCAGTAAAAAAGCGTAGTGCTGACGACAAAATTGTTCGTCGCAAAGGACGTGTTTATATAATTAATAAAAAGAATCCAAGATTAAAGCAACGACAAGGATAAGATTGGAGGAATAGTGGCTAGAATTGCTGGTATAGACTTGCCGAAAAATAAAAGAGGATTTGTAGGTTTAACTTACATCTTCGGAATTGGGCAAACAACTGCATATGAAATATTGCGTAAAGCAAATGTTGATGAAACTAAAAAAGTTTCTGATTGGAACGACGACGAAGTAGCAAGAATCCGCTCCGTTGTCGACACATATAGGACAGAAGGTCAGCTGAGAAGCGAAATTCAGATGAACATCAAACGTTTGCTGGATATAGTTTGCTATCGTGGCTTACGTCATCGTAGAGGACTTCCTGTACGTGGACAGAGAACAAGAACAAATTCTCGTACACGTAAAGGACGTAGAAAAACAGTTGCAGGAAAGAAAAAAGCTGCAGCTAAGAAATAATTTTGAAAATTTATTGTGAGTTCATAAGTGGCTAAGAAAAAAATTAAGAAAAAAACCGTCAGTGACGTACACGGAAAAGCCTTTATTAAAGCAACATTTAATAATATCCTTGTATCTATTACAGATGCATACGGTAATGTGCTTTGCTGGTCGTCAGCAGGAAAAAATGGTTTCAAAGGTTCTAAAAAGAACACTCCTTATGCATCGCAGGTATCTGCAGAAAAGGCTGCGAAAGAGGCTTTTGATATGGGCTTAAGGAAAGTTGATGTATTTATTAAAGGTCCTGGCTCTGGACGTGAAGCTGCGATTCGTGCACTTTCCCAAGCCGGATTAGAAATTCACGGAATCGTAGATAGAACACCGATTCCACATAACGGATGCCGTCCTCCGAAAAGACGCAGAGTATAGTTAAAGAGGAGATTAAATGAATTTTCAAATGCAAATGCCCGATAGGGTAATTGTTGAACAAACATCTTCCGAAAGTCACGGAAGATTTATTCTCCAACCTTTAGAACAAGGTTTTGGAGTGACAATTGGCAATGCCTTCAGAAGAGTTATGCTTTCTTCAATCGTAGGCTCAGCTATCGTTGGTGTTAAGTTTAGCAATGTACTTCATGAATTCGAAACAATTCAGGGTGTAACCGAAGATGTTGCAGAAATTATTTTGAATTTGAAAGAAGTTCGCTTCAAACTTATCGACAAAAGAGTTCAACGTATTGCTTTCCGATTGAAAGGACCGGGAACTTGGACTGCACGTGATATTCAAGAAGCTTCTTCTATGATCGAAATTATGAATTTAGACCATCATTTAGCAACTTTAGAATCTGATTCAGATTTTGATGTTGAATTAAGAATTGGTCGTGGCAAAGGATATGTTCCTTCAGAAGAACAGCAAATTTTTGATTTCCCTGTAGGGATGCTTCCAATTGACTCAATTTTCACACCAATTAAAAACGTTGTATTCAACGTGGAACCTTTCCGTGTTGGTCAAAAAACTGACTACGAAAAGCTTGTTCTGGACGTGAAAACTGATGGAACTATCACTCCTGATGATGCTGTGCATCAAGCTGCAGTTATCCTCAGAGACCATGTGAAATTGTTCATTGATTTTGATGCAATAGTTGACAAACAAGAAGAAGAAAAACTTAAAGCAGAAGAAAATTCTGTTCAATCTGAAAATAAGAAAATTAAAAATATACTTCTGACTCCGGTTGAAGATTTGGAACTTTCAGTTCGTGCTCATAATTGCCTTAAAGGTGCAAGCATTAAGCATGTCTTCGAATTAGTCAAATTAGATCAAAATGATTTGCTCAAATTTAGAAATTTCGGTAAAAAATCATTAACTGAACTTTCTGAAGTAGTGCAAACCTTAGGTTTGGAATTTGGTATGGATGTAGAAAAATACCTTAAAGAAAATCCAAAACCACAATTTTAATTTATTAATTAGTTATTAATTTTTGGAAAATAAAAAATGCGACATTTAAAATCAGGTAGGAAGCTAAACAGAACCAGCAGTCACAAAAGAGCTTTGATGAGAAATTTAGCGACTGCTTTAATTACACACAAAAGAATTGCTACTACTGAAGCAAAAGCTAAGGAATTACGTCCTTATATAGAAAAAATTATCACTCGTGCCAAAAGAGCTTTGGTACGTGAACAACAAAATAAATTGCCTCAAGGTCAGACTATTGACATCCATGCTAGACGTACGGTTGCAACTGACATATTCGGCAAAGGTGCTGTACAAGAACTTTTCGACGTAATAGCTCCAAAAGTTTCCGAACGTCCGGGTGGATACTGCCGCATTATTAAAACCGGTGTCCGTCGTGGTGACGCTGCACGCACTGCTATTATTCAATTAGTTGATTGGTTCGACGTTCAAGATGGAGCTACTTCCACTAAGCGTAAAAGAAAACCGGCTGCTAAGAAAACTGAAGCTAAACCTGCAGTGAAAGCTGCAGCTCCTGTAGTAGAAGATGCTCCTGTGGTTGAAGAAACTCCAGTAGTTGAAACAGCTCCAATAGTTGAAGAAACTCCAGTTGCTGAAGAAACTATTGCAGAAGTA
>MHAC01000017.1:0-1663 GCA_001804565.1 Ignavibacteria bacterium GWF2_33_9
GTAAAGGATGCTTTGTATCCACTGCTTCCATCAAAACTCTTTCATTGAATTCTAATAGACTTAATTCACGATTAATATAATTTGAAGTTTCTGTATATTTCGAGTATTCCCTTGGATCCATTTTTTTTATATTTTTAAAAAAATTATGCAAAAAATATGCCTAATTAATATTAACACGTATATCCATCAATTTTCGTCATATTTTTAAATAATTCAACTTTAAAAATTATGCAAAAAAAACTTTTATATATTATTTTGATAATTGTTGTTGCTTTTCCTATGAATTCAGCAAAAGCATTGGTATCCGGCCACTATGAAACAAACGGAAAAGGATGCTACATGGTAAAGTCTTTAATGGGGGGTAAAGCCAAAATCTGCAACTGTTTTGATAATGAAACACCCTTGATTGTGGGTGGAATAATTACTAGTATTGCAATCTGCACACCTGACAGCCTCAGCTATGAACAAATTGACTTTTTCCCAATTCCATTTGTATTAGATAAAATTGGAATATCATATTTAAATTCATACAAAAATTTCCTGGAAAGCATAAATACTGAAAATACAAACAAATTAGCTGAATGTATCCAGGATTTTTTCGATAGCATTAATAGTCAAGTTGTAAAGGATTATAATCAAAGTGAAATTGATTATATGAAGATATATGATTCATTAAATAGCGAAGTAAAGAATAAAATAGAAAAGTGGATTGAATTTAATCATCTCTAAACCTTTTTTCTATTGGCAATTTTAATAATCTAATCGAAATGGTATAATTATTGATATATTTTTTTTAATTTTGATTAACAATAAATTAAAGTTAGAAAAATGAAAAACTTATTTTTTGTCTTATTCAGCTTTTGGGTATTAAACAGTTTACTATTCGCTCAATATCAACCTAATTACCCTCACACATCGGAAGGAACCGTTGAGATGTATTATTACGTTGTAATTGGTTCTATGCAAAGCAGTTCCAATGCTGATCGATTAGCAGATAAAGCACGTGAGAAAGGATTTGATGTTGAAATTTTATATTTCAACAAAAATAATACTCTCATGCATAGAGTGTGTGTTGGAAAATCCAAATCAAAATCAGATATCAATCAAACGGTTAAGGATGTGAAGCGAAAACTTCGAATATCAAATTGCTGGGTTTTGGAAAATCCTGTTGTAGTTCCAATTTCTGAAGAAAAGAAATATGAGCAAAAAGTACAGAAAATTAAACAGGAGCATGCAACTTTCCAGGAAGAAAGAACAAAGATTACCGAAAAAAACAAACATGAACAGGAAGTATTAAAGAAGGAAAAGGAAGAGGCGCAAAAAAAGATTGATAAAATAAAAGAACTTAATGATGAACAACTTCTTGAAATTAACAGAGCTGTACAAGAAAAAATTGAAAGCGACAAACAAGGACAACAGGAACTAATTCAAGCTGAAGAAAATAATACTAAATCCACTATAAATGAAGAGCAGCTTTTGGAAATTGAGAAAAAAGCAAAATTATTAGAAGAACAAATTAAGGAACAAGCAAGACTTACTGAACAGAAAGGACTTGAAGCAAAAAAACAAGCTGAATTTGCAAGATTGCAGGCTGAACAACAAAAAGCTGAAGCAGAAAAACAAGCTGATTTTGCAAGATTGCAGGCTGAACAACAAAAAGCTG
>MHAC01000017.1:1694-38765 GCA_001804565.1 Ignavibacteria bacterium GWF2_33_9
GGCTGAACAACAAAAAGCTGAAGCAGAAAAACAAGCTGAACAACAGAGAATTATGGCTCAGCAAAAAGAAGAAGAACAAGAAATAGCTCCTGAACAAGAGAAGGTTGTTCCTGAAGAAACATTTATTGAAGAAAAGGATGTTCAAAGTGAAAAAGTACAAATTCTCGTCCAAAAAAGTCCGGATATTTCACCTGTTGTGACGGCAAATACAGTGCAGATGCAAACAATCGACGAGCCTTTTAATATCGAAAAGGATAGTCCAATTAAAACAGTTGAATACACTTCACAAACAATACTAACTGAAGAACAAAAAAAGGAATTCCTTAATCAATTCAGAAAATTTATTGAACATTTGCGTAATTATGAATATATGATGGCAAATCAATACATACATCCTGAATCAAATTTATATACATTTTACAAAGATGAAAGTTCACCTTCAGTCAAAGTATTCACTTCTTTTGAAAAGTTTTTTGCAGTATTTTCCACTTTCACAGGGAAAGGTTCTTCGTATGATTTTTCACTTGACATAGAGATGCTTCTCAAAGATGATATGAAATTCGCAGAATTTCCTGAGTATAATTGTGAAAAAGGTGAATACAGCATTTTAGGACAGTATGCATCAAATATTGATGGGAATCAAACAAATTTCTCCCAGATGGCTACTAAATATTTCAATTCCTTGAATGCCGATTTCATCGAACTTAAACCAAGTATTGATAATTTAAACAGAAGAATTTGTGTTTCCGTTGTGAATACAAATAATACATTTATCGAAGGGCTCTATTTTAGTTTGATTGAGGACAAATGGTATTTGACTGCAATGGATTTAAGGATAAAGTGTAAATAGATGAAAAAGACAAAAGGCATAGTTTTAGCAGGAGGTAACGGCACCAGACTTTATCCGGCTACTTCCGGGATTAATAAACATTTGCTGCAGGTGTACGATAAGCCAATGATTTATTATCCAATATCCACTTTGATGCTATCCGGAATCAGAGATATATTGATAATTTCTTCAGAATACGACCTTGAAAAATTCAGTAAAATTCTTGGAAATGGAGATCAATTTGGTGTTACTTTTTCTTATACTGTTCAAACTGAACCGAAAGGTATTGCAGAAGCTTTCATTATTGCTGAAGAATTTATTGGTGAGGACCAGGTTTGTCTGATTTTAGGTGATAACTTAATTTACGGAAAATTGAATTTTTTACGTGATGCACTGAATTCAAATAATGGTGGATATATTTTTGCTTATGAAGTGAATAATCCACAGGATTTTGGTGTTGTTACCCTTGGCAAAGATGGTACAATCATCGATATAACAGAAAAACCTATTAATCCTCAGTCTAATTATGCAATTCCGGGTATTTATATTTTCGATTCTAATGTCGTTAAGTACGCAAAAACTTTGACACCAAGTAAAAGAAATGAAATCGAGATAACTGATTTGCAGAAAATTTATCTGAGTAATGGGAATTTACAGTGCAATATAATTGGCAGAGGTATTGCTTGGCTTGATACCGGAACTCCTGCCGGTTTACTGGATGCTGGTTTGTTTATCCATACCATAGAAAATCGTCAGGGTAGAAAAATTGCTTGTTTAGAAGAAATTGCAGTGAATAATGAATATATTTCCATTGATTTTTTTAGAGAAATCACAGAGAAATTACCTGACTGCAAATACAAAAACTATTTATTGTCGATTATAAAGTCAAAATTTGACTAATAAAAACAAACTTATTTGTAACTTTTTCGTTATATATTTGTAATTAGTTAATATTAACTTCAGATCATTATGCAAAAGATATTTTTTTTATTTTTATTTATTACATCGGCAATTCTTTTCAGTTCATGCTCCGATGAAAAAGTAATAAATGATTCAGGAACTGAAAAAAAACTACTGGCAGTAAGTTTCGACAATAATTCACATTTCACAAAGTTGAATTTTCCATCAGGGAATATTATTTCTAATGATATCTTCCATGAAAAGAATGATTCATACTTAACAACTGCAAAGATTGAAAAATTCAAGATATTTCTGAACAATATTTATGCTTTGATTCCTGATGAAAATAAAATTGTTATTATTGATAAAAATTCATATCAGATCACAAAAACAATGGATTTTACTTCTGAAGATTTAGTACCAGTGGATATTGCCTTTGCAAATGCAACAGAAGCATATATCATATTCAAAGAGTCTCCAAAAGTTGCACTATTAGATATTTATTATTTCCAAATTGCAAAGTATATAGAATTATCCGGCGAACCAAGTGCGATTTCAATAGTTGGAAATCAAATTTACTTGCCTGTTCCTTTGGATGATTTTGTTTGTGTTATAGATTCTCGATATCATGAAGTAGTAGATGAATTACCTGTGGATAATGCTCCTTATTTAATTCAACCGAATATTGACGGAGACAGATTCGTTGTTATTTCAGCAGGAACCGGTAAATTACCTAACGACCCCAGAGAATCTTTAAGTGCGCCATCTGTTTCAATTATTGATATTCAAACAAGAGAAATTGTTGGTTCTAATCCATTAATTCCATCATCAATGGATATTGCCTATGAAATTCCTTTAGATTTTGTAATTTCTAACAATGACTGGGCTTTTTTGATAACAACAAATTTTTTGATTCGAATAGATTCTCGTGACCCTACATATTCAAATAAAGTTGAAGAGCATTCCTATACTACACTTTATCACAATAATGTAATAAATGAAATATACGCAATTGATCATCTGGATAATTCTTCAACTATTTATCAGTTAAGTCCAATAACTGGAAAGAAAACTGACAAAACTTCATTGCAAAAAAACATTTTAAGTATATCAGTTGATTAATCTTATGGCGGAATCAAGTTCATTAATAAATCTGAGGTCTGTTCTTGATTTTAGTTCAAAAATGAATGATTCACTTGAGGATAATTTCATTATTTCCTCTACCATGCTTAGTTTAATGGGAAAATTAAAAATTCCGAAAATTTCAGCATTTGTAAAAGACCAAGATAAATTCAAACATATTTTCAACAAAGGACTCGATTTTCCATTTTCTGACATTTCTTTCGAAAATGCTGAATATTTTTTTCGTATTTCTCCGACAGATGAGCAATATCAGGAACTCTTCGATAATGGATTAAGATATATTATTCCTTTACAACATCGAGATTCAACCTTAGCTTTGATTGCAATCGGTGATAATTTATTCAAAACTCATTATTCAGACGAAGAAATTGAATACGCAAAAATAATCTGTTCCATTGCTGCAAATTCACTCCAAATTGCATTAAGTTATCAAACTTTACAGCAAGAACAGAAAATGACATTACTTAAAAATCAAGTTCTTAATACTCTGATGGAAATCAGCAACGATTTTTCCTCATTTTCTGACCTCAATAAAATATTGCAGGGATTCTCTCTTAATTTAATGGGTCAATTGATGGTAAGCAAATTTGCGATTTTCCGGTATGAAAATTCCAATTTTGTAGAGATTGTTAATCGTATTGGCAAAGAAGTACCTAATATTCTGCTTGAAAAAACAAAGTCATTAGGAAAAATTTCTTTTTTCAATAATTTGCCAAAGGAAATTGCTGCGCAGTTCCATCATTTCACTGGATATACTCTTGCACCAATGATTTCAAATAATCAAATTAAAGGAATAATTTTCATTGGTAAAAGGTTGGATAGCAAAGATTTTTCTGAAGAAAATTTCCAATTTATTGAAATTATCACAAATACCCTCACGGTTGCCCTGGAAAATCACAGATTATTCCTTGAAGCTATTGAAAAGAAAAAGATTGATATAGATTTGAATCTTGCACTTGAAATTCAAAGGAAACTACTTCCTAAAAATAATCCGGCAATTGAAGGATATGACATTTACGGGACCTCTATACCTTCTAAAAAGGTTAGTGGAGATTATTATGATTATATTAAAATCAATAAGGATGAAACATTAATAATTATTGCGGATATTTCCGGGAAAGGTATACCTGCAGCACTTTTAATGGCAAATCTGCAAGCGGCAATTCGTTCTATAGCCAATTTAGGATTAACTTTGAATACAATGCTTCATAATATTAATTCATTGCTGTATGAGAATTCTGCTCCAGAAAAATTTGCGACGCTTTTTATTGCTAAATTAAATGCGAAGAAAAATTCTTTCGAATATATTAATGCAGGTCATAATCCCCCACTTCTTATAAATAATGGCAGTGTTGTTAAGGAACTGATTGAAGGAGGCATTATCTTAGGCATTATACCCGATATTCCTGATTTCGAGTCAGAGACTATTCAATTATCACATGGAGATAGAATACTTCTCTATACTGATGGAGTTACCGAAGCAATGAATGATAAAGACGAAGAATTCGGTCTGGAAAAACTTGAAGAAATTGTCAAATTGGATTTCGGTTCATCAGAAAAAACTGTTGAGAATATTTTGAGTGCAATCAAAAAATTCACTCAAAATCAAATACAATTTGACGATATTACATTAATCACAATAACAAAAAATTAACCTATGAAAGTTATTATTACCCGATTGAACAAAGAGTTTGAAGATATACCATTACCAAAGTATGCCACAGAAGGTTCAGCCGGCATGGACGTTTACGCTGCAATCAGCGAACAAATTACTATTGAACCATTTTCAACTGTTTTGGTTCCTACTAATTTAGCAATTGAATTGGAAGAAGGATACGAGTGTCAGGTGCGCTCCCGAAGCGGTTTGGCAATTAAAAATGGTGTGTTCGCACTAAATGCACCCGGTACAATTGATAGCGATTATCGTGGAGAAATCAAAGTAATTTTATCCAATTTCAATAAAGTTCCATTTATAATTCAGCGGGGCGACAGAATAGCTCAACTTGTATTCGCAAGATACGAAAAAGTTGATTTCTATGAAGTTGATTTCCTCAAATCTACTGAACGTGGAGCAGGTGGATTTGGCAGTACCGGCAAATAATTCACTCAGAATTGCATTAAATTGCTTAATTTTGTAGTTCTCTATTTTGAACATCCAGAGAAAAGGTGAGGTGCGAGAGTGGTTGAATCGGGCGGTCTCGAAAACCGTTGTACCTTAGGGTACCGTGGGTTCGAATCCCACCCTCACCGCAATGATATTTTTTAGCTTAATATTTTAAGCTGTGAATGTAGTCAATGTTATTCTGATTGTGTATCATATCATTAGGACATATTAAACTCTAAAGCCCCTTCCAGACAATATTATGGAAGGGGTTCATTGCTTTAAAAAACCTGAATATATCATTTAAATTATATTCGACATAATCATGATTTAAGCAATTTAATTAATGTCAACTCTGAATTATTTATCAAATTTTAGCGGCAGAACTCCTGCCATTTCGCCAATTACATTCACTAATTCTGAACCTGTTGGGATTACTATCTTCGCATTATTTGAGAGTGAGGTTTCAACCGCCTCGAGTTTCCTTAGTAGCTGTGCATTCCCAATAAAATACAAATCAGCTGCTTCATTCACTAATTTAATAGCAGCGGCATCTCCTTCGGCATGCAATATCTTGGACTGTTTATAACCTTCTGCTTCCTTAATCTTAGCACGTTTTTCACCATCAGCTACTGTTTCTCGGGCTGAAGCAAAGTCAATTGCAGCAACTTTCTCATTCTCAGCTTTCACAACTTTATTCATCGTGTCCTGCACATCGGATGGAGGATCAATTTCTTTTAACTCTGTTCTGACAATTTCTATTCCCCAACTACTTGTTTCTTCGAAAAGTGTACGGTAAAGTTCTGCATTGATTTTACCTCTTTCGCTATTTGCTGACTTCAATGTTAATGTACCTATAATATTCCTCAGAGTTGTACGAGCCAGATTGACTATCTGATATATGTAATTATTAACATGATAAATAGAACTTTTAACGCTTTCTTCGTCGGATTTAACTTTAAAATAAACCTGAGCATCGACTCTTGCATTTAAGTTATCGTTAGTTATTATTTCTTGAGGTTCTGCATCTACCATTGTTTCTGTGATGTTCACTTTAAACATCTTTTCAATTACAGGAAAAATCCAATTAAATCCCGGATTTGCAAATCTATTATATTTACCAAGTCGTTCAATCAGACCTCTGTGGGTCGGTCTTACTATCCGAATGCCACTAAATATAAAAATTACCAAAACGATTATTCCGAGAATTAATCCAATATTACCATTTGAGAGTTCCATTATTACACCATTAAGTTAGTTTACAAAATATTTATAAGTTTATTATTATCTTTTGAAGGGGCTTTTCAAGTAATTACTATTTCATTTTTTTCTATAAATTTGGAAATGTAACTTTACCTTTAACAAATACTTACTTTTTGTAAAGCGTTATATTAATAAAACTATTGTAAAAAAAGAAAGATAATATGAATTGTTTTCTTTTTTTCCAACTATCTCATATAACAAAAAATAGTTTTTTCGTCTTAACTACAAGTTTGCATATAAGTAAAAATTTTATTGTCATAATTTTTATTTTTAATGCTAGGGATAAAACAAAAATTCACCCAAAATTATAAATAATTATTATTTTTCAATTATTTTTGTAATTATTCTATTACCTAATACCCGCCCGGGTGGTGAAATTGGCAGACACGCTACATTCAGGGTGTAGTCTACTTTTGTAGGTGCAAGTTCAAGTCTTGTCCCGGGCACACAGTCACAGAGGCACTCTCGAGTGTCTCTTTTTTATTACTGCTTAAAAAAAATCCAAGACTGTACTCTTTTTGAATTTAAAAGGTTAAATTCTAAAGTATTGACAATTTTCTTTATGTTAAGATCATTAACACTGTTAAATATTTTAACAGTCTCACATTTCACCAATTTATTCTAACATTTTAATTGTTTTTTCATTGTTTTATATAATAATTTTGTAATTTTGTTTATTGATATTGCAAAGTTTAGTGTTGTCTAATATAAAACTTAGGAATGTTGGATTATCATTTATTTAATTGATAAGAGGAAGAAAATGTTTACCGTCCCCAAACATATAGAAGATCTTAAATCTTATGATCCTGGAAAGCCAATTGACGATGTAATGTTGGAATATGGATTAAAATATGTAGTTAAGCTGGCTTCGAATGAAAATCCTCTTGGCGTATCTCCACAAGCAATACAGGCAATGATGTCTTCAATTTATCAATACAATCGTTACCCAGATATT
The DNA here is from genome assembly GCA_001804565.1 of Ignavibacteria bacterium GWF2_33_9. Taxonomy (GTDB): domain Bacteria; phylum Bacteroidota; class Ignavibacteria; order Kapaibacteriales; family UBA2268; genus GWF2-33-9. Next base: position 8,886 of record MHAC01000017.1, read on the forward strand.
GCCAGTAAAATTCTCTGCTCCAGACTTTCAGAAATCTATAATCTTGAAGCTGCAAATATCATTACCGGTCATGGTTCAGAAGCCATTTTAAGTGTAATAATAAGGACATATTTAAAAGATGATGATGAGGTGCTCACTTCGGAAGGAACATTTGTTGGTTTTTACGTAATTTGTAATGCAAGAGGTATTAAACCAATACAAATCCCGCTTAAAGACTACCGATTTGACTTGGAAGCTATTGCAAATGCTATAACAAACAAAACTAAGATTATCTATTTAGTTAATCCCAACAATCCAACCGGTAATATTTTCACTAAGACAGAGTTTGAAACATTTATTAAAAAAGTACCCGAAAACGTACTTGTAATAATGGATGAAGCATACCATGAATTTGTTAGCGGACATCCCGATTACCCCGATTCAATGCATTACAGATATGATAATATCATCACTTTACGTACTTTTTCGAAAGCATATGGATTAGCAGGAATTAGATTGGGTTACGGTTTCGCCCAAAAAGGTGTGATTAAAAATCTAATGAAAGTCAGACTCCCTTTTGAACCGGGCATCCCTTCTCAAATGGCAGGAGTAGCTGCATTGAATGACAGCATGTTTTTGGACTATTATTTGAAAATAAATCTAGCAGGTTTGAATTATCTTTATGGTATTTTCGAAAAGCATGGGATAAGATATATCAAATCTGACGCAAATTTTGTTTGCAGTGTTTTTGACTCAGCAGAAACTGTTGATTTAATTGTTTCAAAACTCCTGACAAAAGGTGTCATAGTAAGAGGATTAAGAGCATTTGGACTCCCCCATTGTCTTAGAGTCAGCGTGGGATTACAATCTGAAAATGAGTTCTTTGCATCAAAATTCGATGAAGTACTTAATGAGATAAATTTTAAAAAAGTTTGATTCTATACTGTTTCATTTTTATATTAAATACAAACAATAATGAATACTCATAATAAAATTGGAGCAGTAGTACTTGCCGCAGGTTTTTCGAGCAGAATGAAGTCACCGAAACCTTTTTTGAAATTTGATCCAAGAAGAGTATTTATTGAAAAAATAATTGATGATTTTGTTGTATTCGGTTGCAGTAAAATTGTGGTAACTATCAATCCGGAAATTCAGGATTGGAAAGATATTATTGAAAATTATAAATCAAGAAATTCTGTTATTTTCAAGGTTAATGATTCACCTGACAATGAACGTTTTTATTCTATTAAAACAGGAATAGAAAGTATTGGGGATATGGATTATTGCTTTATTCATAATTCGGACAATCCATTCCTTGATAATGATATATTAAAGTTCATTTATGCGGGGAAATCTGATACAGGATATACTGTCCCATGCAATGAAGGGAAAGGCGGTCATCCAGTTTTGTTAGGAAAGCATGTAATGAACAATATTCTTGCTGAAAAAGATATTGGAACTAACTTTAAAGAATTTCTTAAGAACTATGAGAGAATTAATGTAAATGTCGGGACAAACAAAATTCTCATTAATATTAATACTCAAAAAGAATATGAACAATATTTTAAAAGATATAAAATATAAATTGAATGAAAGATATCTATAGTAAAATAATTGAACTAAAAGAATCAGGAACTAATGCTATGCTTTGCACAATAGTACAAACGAAAGGTTCAACCCCTTTAAAGGCAGGTGCGAAGATGCTGGTTGTTTCAGATAATATAATTTACGGAACAGTTGGAGGTGGTTCAATTGAAAACCAAACAATTACAAATGCTCTTGAATTAGCTAAAACCAATAAGAGCAATTTATTACATATTGAGTTAATCAGTAAGGAAGGAACAAGTTGTGGCGGAACAGCAGAAATTTTTATAGAACCCATTATGAATACTCAAAAACTTTATATATTCGGAGCAGGTCATGTTGGCAAAGCGCTTGTGCAGCATTTGGAAAATATTGATTTCGATATAACTGTTATTGATGACAGACAAGACATTTTTAATGATTGGATTCCGGGAAACTACAAAAAGGTAACTGTTAATATTGATGAATTCTTGAATCAAATGCAATTTGAGGAAAATATTTTTATTGCAATTATCACTTATGACCATAAGATTGATTGGCAAATCCTTTCATTTTGTGCTGATAAAAAATGGAAATATCTCGGGATGATGGGAAGCAAGAGCAAAGTGAAGCAGATGAAAAATAAATTACTTGAAATGGATATAAAGAGTGACATTATAAGTAAGATAAATATGCCGATTGGATTAGAAATAAATGATGAAACTGCCAATGAAATTGCTATAAGTATTGCCGGAGAAATGATTTTCGAAAAAAATAAATTAAGAAAATAAACCATTAAGGAAAAGTATGTTATTACCTAACTTTAATTATCATAAACCCAAAACTTTAACTGAGGTTTACAACTTATTAGACACACATAACAATGTAGGTTTAATGGCTGGTGGAACAGATTTGCTTGTTGAAATGAAGATGGGAAGAAAGCTTGAAAATGTAGTATCTTTAAATATGGTGTCTGAATTGAATGAAATTTCAGAAGATACTGATTTTGTATTTATTGGTCCTACCGTTACTTTTCGTCAAATTCAGGATTCTCCGATAATACAAAAATATATTCCACATTTGATTGATACTGTATCTAAAATTGGTTCTCCTCAGATTAGGAATACAGGGACCGTTGGGGGTAATGTGTGTACTTGTGCATCCTGTTCTGATTCAGCACCAACTCTGATTGCATACAATTCAGAAGTTGAAATTAGTTCAAGTACAGGAATTAGAAGAATAAATTTAACAGATTTGCAATTATTCCATAGGAAAACAAGTATTTCAAAAAGAGAAGTACTTTCAAAAATAATAATTCCTAAGCCAAAACCAAATTTCACAGCTAATTTCCAAAAGTTCGGCTTAAGGGAATCCGCTTCAATATCTGTTGGTTCTGTTGCCGTTGGACTATGGATTGAGAATTCTCAAATTGCCGATGCAAATATAGTGGTTGGTGCATGTGCCCCGACTCCGATAAAATGCAATTCCGCAATGCAATTAATAATCAATGCTAAATTAAGCGATTTACAAAAGGATTCAATTCTACTGAATGAAATAGCTGAAGCAACTGCCTCGGATACCAATCCAATTGACGATATAAGAGGTTCAGCAGATTACAGAAAAGATATTATTAAAACAATTACAAAAAGAGCTATTTTAAATTCCATAAATGATTTTAATCAATAATTCTATTAAATAAAAGAAATGAACAAATGAAACAAATAGTAAATATAAATGTAAACGGCTTAGATTATGAAGTTGCGATTAGAACAGGTGCAACATTACTGGATTTACTCAGAGATGAGTTAAAGTTAACCGGCACGAAACGTGGCTGCGATCATGGTGATTGTGGAGCATGTACTGTTTTAATGAATGGGAAAGCTGTGAATTCTTGTCTTGTTCTTGCTCTCGAAGCTGATGGGCAGAAAATTGAAACTATTGAAGGTGTTGCAAAGGGAGAAGAACTTCATGCAATTCAGCAAGCATTTGTTGAAAAAGGTGCAATTCAATGCGGTTTCTGCACACCGGGGATGATAATGAGAGTAAAATCCTTACTAAACGATAATCCTGAACCAACACTTGATGATTTGAAAACAGGTCTTAGCGGAAACTTATGCCGCTGTACTGGTTATGTGAAAATATTCGAAGCAGTTGAAACTGCAGTAGATTATCTGAAAGGAAAACCCAGAAAAGAAATTGAATATCAGCCGCAAAAGTCTGCAATTGATTTATCTGTCGTGGGTAAACGTCTTCCAAAGCTTGATGCACCCGATAAAGCAACAGGCAGAGCAATTTATACTGATGATATTTCATTTCCAAATATGCTATTCGGTAAAACATTATTGAGTCCTCATGCACATGCAAAAATATTATCAATCAATACTGAGAAAGCAAAAGCATTGCCGGGGGTAAAGCACATAATAACTGGAGCAGATGTTCCTGATATTACTTATGGTACTTCCCCTGCAAGATATGATGAAAATATTCTTGCTAAAGATAAAGTAAGATATGTTGGAGATGTAATTGCCGCTGTTGCTGCAGTGGATGAAGAAACTTGTTATAAGGCACTGAAATTAATCGAAATAGAGTATGAAATTCTTCCGGCTGTCTTCGATCCCTTTGAAGCAATGGCAGAAGGAGCTCCAAGACTATTCGAGGATAAATATCCAAATAATATTAACACACATGTTGACCATCATTTTGGAGATATTGATAAAGGATTTGCTGAAGCTGATCATATTCGTGAAGAAAGATTCGTTGGAAACAGGACTTATCAAAGTCCGTTAGAACCTCACTGTGCTATTGCAGAATGGGATAGGCATGGAAGAGTGACGCTTCATACTTCGACTCAAGTTGTACACTATGTTCATCATCAATTATCAAGAATACTGGACATTCCATTAGGTGATATAAGAGTTATTATGACTAATGTTGGCGGTGGTTTCGGAGCAAAAGCCGCAACAAATATTCTGGAAGTACTTTCGATTTTCTTAGCTAAGAAGACAGGTCAGGCAGTAAAAATGCGCTTTTCACGAGAGGAAATGTATCTCTATGGAAGAGGAAGACATAAACAATTCATTGATTTGAAGATTGGTGTGAAAAAAGACGGCGAAATTACTGCTGTTAAACAAAAAGTAGTTCTCGAAGGTGGTGCATATTCTAGTTTTGGTGTTGTAACCACTTATTATGCCGGATCTATGTTGGCGACACTCTATAAATTTCCGAATTATAAATATGATGGATATAGAGTAAACACAAATTTACCACCTAGCGGAGCTTTTCGTGGACATGGTGTTCCACACCCAAGATTTGCATTTGAATCATTACTCGATATGATTGCCAAAGATTTGAATCTCGACCCTGTTGAAATTCGCCTTAAGAATGCAATGGAACCTAATTATCATACTTGCAATGACTTAGATATTAATTCCTGTGAATTAACTTCCTGCATTGAAAGCGTAAGAGAAAAATCAGGATGGAAAGATAAAAAAGGCAAATTACCTTATGGTCGTGGAATTGGAATTGGTTGCGGCGGATTTGTTTCCGGTGCAGGTTATCCCATTTATAGATCCCAATTTCCACACTCCAATGCTATTATTAAAGTACAGGAAGATGGATCTAAAGTTGTATTATTTATTGGTGATGCAGATATAGGACAAGGTTCCGATACAGTTTTAGCTCAAGCTGCGGCTGAAGCATTAGGTATTTCCTTTGACAGAATCAGTGTAGTATCTGCTGATAGCGACTTAACTCCTATCGGCTTTGGAGCATATTCAAGCAGAGTGACTTTAATGGGCGGGAATGCATCAAAAATGGCTGGTGAACAAGTCAGAGATAAATTGTTAGTGAAAGCATCTCAAATGATGGGAATTGAAAAAGAAAAAATTTCTGTTAAAAATAATAGATTTTTCATCACTACTAATCCTGAAACATTCATTTCTTGGGAACAAGTTGCCACCGAGTATTTTTCCGAAAGTGGTCCTTTAATAGGTGCAGGACATTACTCCCCTCCAAAAGGATTGGGTGGCACGTATAAAGGTGCTGCGGTCGGTACATCGCCGGCATATTCCTTCTCTGCATCGGTTTGCGAAGTTGAAGTAGATTTTGAAACCGGTAAAGTTAAAGTTTTAAATTTCTGGGATGCACATGATTGTGGGACAGCTATAAATCCATTAAATGTCGAAGGTCAGGTTGATGGCGCAGCAGTGATGGGTATGAGTGAAACTTTATTCGAAAATGAGGTGTTCGATAAATCAGGAAGAATGCTCAATCCGGATTTGCATAATTACTTAATAGCAACTAGTGCGGATACACCTGAAATTAATTCGACTATTGTCGATAGCTTTGAGCCGGCAGGTCCTTATGGTGCAAAAGAAGTTGGTGAAGGAGCATCATTACCGATTCTTGGAGCAATTGCTAATGCCATTGAAGATGCTGTTGGTGTTCGAATAAAAGAGTTGCCTATTACACCTGAAAAGATTTTAAAAGCAATAAAAGAGAAAAATCATAATTATTGATATCTCAACTCTTTATTTTTAAGTTGGCTTAAGAATTCGAATTGCAAGTTATTGTATTTTATAACTATATTATTAATTAAATGTATCATATTTATTTATTAGATTTATAATATAATTACGTTCTTCGTAATAATATTACTCATATATTACCTTATGCACTTGTAATTCAAAGCAAATTATCTCCAAAAATTGGCTAATAACTTTCATTTTTTTATGAACAAAATGTAATCTTTTAATTAATTCTAACTTTTTTTATTGTTTTAAATAAAAAAATTTGTAATTTAGAAAAACTTATTGATTTCAAAATAATTAAAATATGTCTAAATCTCAGAAAGAAGTTGTTATTGTAAGTGCTGCACGCACTCCTATTGGAAAACATGGTGGTTTTTACAATGATTTATCAGCTGAAGACCTTGGTGTTTTGGCCGTTAAAGAAGCGATAATCCGTTCAGGAATTGATTTATCAAAAATCAATATTGACCAGATTATAGCAGGAATGATATATATAGATTCTCAAAATCAACAAATATATCTTCCTCGTAATGTGGCTCATCGTGTTGCAAAAGAATTTAATGATTCTGAAAATTTAATAAATGCACCCGGTAAAACTACTCTTAGAATTTGCGGTACAGGTTTCCAAACTCTTGCTGATGCTTATGATTTACTTACTGCACAAGAACCAAATAAGATGAATTGTGTTATATCTTTTGCTTGCGAAAGTATGTCGCAAACAAATATGATTAATCAAGGACGCCGTAAAAAAGAAAGCGTTTGGGAGTTCGAAGAAGCTCCAAATAAAGATTATCTTATGGAAGGATTTAATCACAATCTTTTCAATACATTAATGCCCAAAACTGCAGAAGTCTATGGTGCAAAAGTCGGTATAACAAGAAAAGATTGTGACGATTTTTCTTATTTAAGTCATATTCGGGCAAAAGAAGCTCAAAAAAAACAGTGGAATCGTTTCAGAGATAAATCAGAAAATAATTACCTCAAAGGCATTTTCACTGTTGATACTGTTGACAAGGCAGGAAATTCTCTTTGCGTTTGGAAAGATGAGGGCACTAAATATGACATCAGTTTAGAAGAACTTAAAAATCTTCGTCCAATGTTAGGCCCTAATGGTTTAGTTACTCCAGGAACTGCAAGCCAAATTAGTGATGGAGCTGCTTCGATAATTTTAATGGATAAAGAATTTGCAGAACAAAATGGAATTCATTATTTAGCAAAATTAACCGGTTATCAGTTTTCTACGGTTGCACCGGAAATAATGGGACAAGGTCCTGTTCCTGCTGTCAAAACATTATTGAAAAAATTAAACCTTGAAATGAATGATATCGACTTGTTCGAAGTTAACGAAGCTTTTGCAGCACAATATTTAGGAGTTGAAAGAGAATTAAATCTTCCAAGAGAAAAAACTAATGTGAATGGCGGTGCTATTGCAATAGGGCATAATATTGCTGCGACAGGATTAAGAATTGTTACAGATTTAGTATATGAATTGAAACGCCAAAACCTTAAAAGAGGAATTGCTTCTGCTTGTATAGGCGGTGGACAGGGCGGAGCAGTTTGTGTAGAAATTATATAGATATTAATTATTTTTTAGAACATAAAGACATAGTATATGAAAAGTTGTTTCGCTTTTGGCAATAAATTATTACAGAAAGAAATTTCGAAATTGAATAAAATTTCGGAAGTGGCTCTTATTGGTTCAGGAACTATGGGTATAGGAATTGGAATTGATATCCTGAACAAAACTAATTTAGGTATTACCTTTATCGATATTTCTGATAAATCACTGGAACGTGCTAAAAATGACATAGGTGACTATTTTGGGAATCAATTAACTGCTGGTAGAATTCTTCAAAATCAATTTGATGAAATTCTTGGAAGAGTAACTTATACGAACAGTTTTGAAACTTTAAGTAATGCAGAAATTATTTGGGAAGTGGCTACTGAAAGAATTGAAATTAAAAAATCAATTTTCGAGAATATTGAAAAATATGCTGATCCGGATAAATTATTACTTGTATTTTCCAATACATCATCTCATACTACAGAAGAATTAGCTGTTTTATTCAACGATTCACTTTTGCGTGATAAATTTTTGACAGGTCATGGTTATTTTCCTTTCCATGCAAACAGATTATTTGACGTTATGAAAGGGAAGTATGCAACAGAAGCTACTTACAATATGGGAATTGCTTTTGCTGAACAAATGCTGGAAAAGAAAGTAATTGCTTTGCGAAATGACCATCACGGTTATATTGCCGACCCAATTTTCGAAGGAATGGGAGCAATTATCAGTTGGGATATTAAAAACGGTCAGGACATTGTAGAATTACCTCAGGTTTTTGCAATGTTAACTGCTAATCCATTTGAAGTTTTAGATAGAACTGGTCACATGCCTTATACTGAGTGTGCAAACCATATGGGGAAAGCACTTCCTGCAGACGATAGATTAAGAGTTGTCTATAATCAGGAAAATCGTCACTACCCTCAATGGATTGAAGACTTGGAAAAAGCCGGCAGAATTGGAATTTATTCTTCAGAAAAGGAAGGCTTCTTTAAATGGGATGGAAAACCGGGACGTGAAAAACCAGTAAAAGTTTATGACCCGGGCACCAAATCTTATATTCCGATAAATGAAATTAATGTTAGTGATTATTTTTCATTATCCAAAGCTGATGCTATTGACCACAGGGAATCTTCAATTAAAAGTATATCCGGTTTGATAAAAGTTGCAAGGTCGTCAGATAAAGGCGGTAAAACTTTCCGCCGTTACGTAATTCCTATAATGTTATACTCATTGGATTTAATACAAGATAATCATGCAACGGTTGCCGATGTGAATGTTTCCTCAAAAGTAGGATTACGCTTCAAATATGGGCTTTGCGAAATTATTGATGGATTTTTGAATTATTTTGGTATTGATGCTTTTATAAATTTAGTAAAGAAAGCAGCTATTGAAAATCCAGACAGACCTGAATTGTATGATATTGATGGAAAAATTGGTCCACGCCAAGGAAAACCAAGTTTGTTATATAAAATGAAACAAAATGGCTGGATAAATATACTTGGCTATGGTAGGATATATGGAACTCCGGTAAGCCAAAGAAACTTCATTACCGACAAAATGGATATATATTACAACGATCTACGATATGTGTATCCAACTACAAAAGAAAGAGTTGCATCAATTATATTTGACAATCCACTTCGTGGCAATGTTTGGAATAAAAACACAATCGACCAACTTGACCATGCAATTGGAATTTCAGTTGACTTATACGAGAAAGGAAAACTTGGTGCAATTTTATTCACTGCTTCCGGTGAAGGTATGAGAATGTTAGGTGCAGATGCAAGACAATTCAATAAAGGCTGGTTCTCTGCTAAAAAAGGTTATCAATTTTTGGGAGAGGAGGAAGCTTCCTACTTCACAAAAGCCGGAATGAAATTGTTTAGATTTTTGCAGGAATCACCTATTATTACTGTTGGTGTCTTTGGTGAAAAATGGGGTGGTGGAGCTGAATTCACTTATTTCTTGAATCAGCGTTTCGATTTGATTTTGAAAGGTGTAGAGTTCGATTCAATTAAACGTGAAAATGTTTATAGAACAAAGAAAAACTATAATCAACCAGAAATTGAATATGCAATTCTAGGTGGTTTTGGTGCTGTTCAGGAATTAGTACGATTAGGTTTTGGCGAGTCATTAGTTGATGAATTGTTTTATCAGGGCTTGACGGCAGAAAGAGCATACCAATTAGGACTCTCTAATGGAATTGGCGAGAATGAATATGAATTGTTAGAAAAAGCTTTCGAAATAGCAAGAATGAAACAAAAATATTCTTATCCATATTCTGCTGCTCTTTATAATAAACAAAAGAAAGAAGCTTTCTACGAAGGATGCAATGATGACAGACTGACAAAGGATACCGGCGAAACATTCAATCCTGAGAAGAATCCTTATATTAATAATGGTTTAATTAGACTTTTGAATATGGGTGGGCGAAATCCTCAACCCGAACTTGATGTGAGAGGAAAGCTACCCGGTTGGGAAAATAATTATAAAACACTATATCAAGATTAATTATGATCTCAATCAATCTGTCTGATAAAATTGCTATTGTTACAGGAGGAGCCTCTGGAATTGGAGCCGCCATTTCTTTTAAATTAGCTGAGTGTGGTGCAAATGTCGCCATTATTGATAAAAAGGAAGTGCTGGAAGCCCAAACTATAATCAATACTATCGAAGAACTTGGCAGAAAGTGCGTTTTTATATGTGCCGATATTTCTGATTTTCAGGCTTCTGGAAACGCAATTCTTGAGATTCTTTCTAAGTTTGGCAAGATAGATATTTTAGTAAATAATGCCGGAATTAATAAAGATGGTGTTATTTGGAAAATGACTGAAGAACAATGGGACAATGTAATTAATATTAACCTAAAAGGTTATTTTAATTATATTAGAGCTGTCGCCCCAGTTTTTAGAGAGCAAAACTTCGGGAAAATTATTAATATTTCTTCTATAAATGGGATGAGGGGAAAATTCGGACAAGCAAATTATTCTGCTGCAAAAGCTGGAATTATTGGTCTGACCAAAACGATTGCAAAGGAATTAGGGAAATATAATGTAAATGTAAACGCTATTGCTCCGGGATTGATTGATACTGAAATGATGAAAAATGCAGATGAGAGTGTCAGAGAAAATGCAATAAAAGAAATTGTTATTGGCAGAATTGGGTTACCTGATGAAATTGCAAATGTTGCAGCATTTTTATCATCAGATTTATCAAGACATATTACCGGCGAGATTATTAAAGTTGATGGCGGACAATATATATAGTTTATAAAGTTATAAAGTTATAAAGTTATAAATAAATCAAACTTGACAAACTTTATAAACTTGATAAACTTGATAAACTTAATAAACTTGATAAACTTAATAAACTTGATAAAATTGATAAAATTGATAAAATTGATAAACTTGATAAACTTGATGATCTTGATGATCTTGATAACTTGATAAACTTGATAACTTGATGAACTTAAATGACATAGTAATAATATCCGGCTGCAGAACTGCAATGGGAAAATTTGGAGGAACCCTCAAAAATGTTCCTTCTTATGATTTAGGTGCACATGTAGTTAAGGAATCTATAAAACGAGCAGGACTTACAGGAGAGCAAATTGATGATGTAATTCTAGGAACATGTCGTCAGGCAGGGAATGGACCAAATCCTGCACGAACAGCAGCTGTAAATGGCGGAGTAAAACAATCAACTCCTGCCATATCCTTAAATATGGCTTGTCCTTCAGGGATGAGAAGTGTTGTTATGGCTTCACAATCAATTCTTTTGGGTGAATCTGAAATCGTTATTACCGGTGGTTTTGAAAATATGAGCTCAATCCCCTATCTATTGAAAAATGCACGCTGGGATGGTTTCAAAATGGGGAATAAAGTTCTGGAAGATGGTTGGAGCGACAGTATTGACCCACTGATAAATCAAGGTATGGGTGAAACTGCCGAAAATTTATTTGATAAATATAAAATATCAAAAGAAGAACAAGATCTGTTCGCAGTTAATAGTCATATGAAGGCAGCTGATGCTCAAAAAAATGGCTGGTTCGATGAAGAAATTGCTCCGATTGAAATATCAGCTTCAAAAAAATCAAGTTCTATAATTTTCGATAAAGACGAGACGATTAGATATAATGCTAATCTGGAAGATATGGCAAAATTGAAACCGGCATTCAGAAAAAACGGAGTCGTTACTGCCGGGAATTCATGTGGTTTGAGTGATGGTGCTGTTTCAATGATTGTTACAAGTCGTCAAAAAGCAATTGAATTGAATGCTAAACCACTTTTTTCTATATTATCTTATTCTTCTATTGCAAGCGATCCTTCTATGATGGGTGAAGGTCCCGGATTTGCTATCCCTATTGCTTTGCAAAGAGCTAATCTATCTTTGAATGATATTGATGTAATTGAAATCAATGAAGCATTTGCAATCCAGGTTTTGACAAATGTTCAAACATTGAGTATTAATCTTGAAAAATTAAATATACATGGTGGTGCGATTGCATTAGGTCATCCAACAGGCATAAGTGGAGCCAGAATAATTTTGACTGCCTATTATGCACTTAAAAGACTGAATAAAACATATGCCCTGTGTTCAATTTGTGGTGCCGGTGGTGTTAGTATGGCAATGGTAATTAAAAGAGAAAATTAAGAAAGGATTGATAAATATATGCAAAAAGTAAAATTCGAATATCAACATGAAGGAAGCGTTGCCAAAATTATTCTTGATGATGGCAAAGGAAATGTAATAGACAAAATCATGATGAATGATTTGTTGGAATTGTTTGCAACTTTTAAAAATAACAATCATATCAAATTAATCACATTCGAAGGTGCCGGAAAGAATTTTTCTTATGGAGCAAGTGTAGAAGAACATCAAAAGGAATTAGCAAACGAAATGCTTACAGGATTTCATAATTTATTCCATGCAATGGTGGATTTACATATTCCAACTTTGGCAAAAATTTCAGGTAGTGCTCTTGGTGGTGGATTTGAATTACCTTTGTTTTGTAATTTTCTTTTTGCAGATAAAACTGCAAAAATTGGTCAACCTGAAATTTTGTTAGGTGTTTTTGCGCCACCAGCTTCGATAATGTTACCTTTAAAAATCGGGAATTCTAAAGCTGAAGAATTATTGATAACAGGAAAAGTTATTTCTGCTGAAGATGCTAAACAATTAGGTTTGATTAATGAAGTATTCGAAGACAAAGAAGAGATGGAAAATGCAGTTCAGGATTGGATACAAAAAAACATACTTGGTAAAAGTGCATCTTCTCTACGTTATGCAACTCAAGCTGCACGTGCTTCGTTTGATTATTTTATGAAAAAAAATCTTACTGCATTCCACGAGTTATTTGTTAATAAATTAATGGAAACTAATGATGCAAATGAAGGAATCAATTCATTTATGGAAAAAAGAAAACCTGAATGGAAGAACTGTTAAGTTTATAAAGTTTATAAAGTTCATAAAGTTATAAAGTTATATTGTTTATTAAGAATAAATATTAATTAAAAAAATATGATATTTGAAAAATTTGAAGATATAATAGCATGGCAAAAAGCAAAAGTCTTAACAATAGATATTTATAAAGCATTTTCTGAAAGTAAAGACTACGGATTTAAAGACCAAATTCAAAGAGCATCGGTTTTAATAATGAACAATATCACTGAAGGTTATGAAAGAAAATCAAACAATGAAGTTAAACAGTTTTTATATATTGCAAAAGGTTCTTGTGGAGAAGTACGCTCAATGTTAATGTTAGCAAAAGAATTTAAAAAAATGAAAGAATCAGAGTATTCTAAACTATTTACTCTTTCTGAAGAAATTTCGAAAATATTTTCAGGATTAATTAAAACTTTATAACTTGATAAAATTGATAAACTTGATAAACTAAAATATATGGCAGAAATAGTAAAATTACAATCAGTGAGTCATCTGCGAAAAACAATGGATGATTATTTTGTACGCTTAAAAGATGCAACAGAAACAGGAAGCAAAAAAATAGCATGGTGTACAAGCGTTGGACCGGCGGAATTACTCTATTCAATGGGATTTGAAGTTTATTTTCCCGAGAATCACGGTGCAATGCTCGGTGCAGCGAAAGTAGCTGATAACTATATCCCAATTGCTGTTGCTCAAGGATATTCACCTGATATTTGTTCATATCTTACAAGCGATGTCGGTGCATTTCTTGCGAATGAAACTCCTTTGCAAAAAAGTGGCTTAGCTTCTGTTCCCAAACCTGACGTATTAGTTTACAATACAAATCAATGTGGTGAAGTTCAGGATTGGTTTGAATATTATGCCAAACATTTTGATGTTCCGATATTTGGGATTATAACTCCTTTAAAAATAAATGAATTAACGGAAACGATTATTAGTGGAGTTGCTAAACAAATTGAAGAATTAGTTCCCGAATTAGAAAAAATTTCAGGTATTAAGTTTGATTTAGATAAGTTCAAAGAAACAACCCGTTTATCTCATGATGGCTGCGTACTATGGAGACAAGTATTAGAAACTGCTCAGAATCTGCCTGCCCCAATTAACTTCTTTGATTCTGCAATACATATGGGGCCAATTGTTGTAATGCGGGGTACTAAGTATGCTGTAGATTATTACAAAATTCTTTTGGCAGAATTGGAGGACAGAATTAAAAATAACATAGCAGCAGTTCCAACTGAGCAAATCCGAATTTATTGGGATGGAATGCCATTGTGGTATAAATTAAGCAGTATGGCTAAACTTTTTTCAGGTCTGGATACATGTGTTGTTGCTTCAACTTATTGTAATAGTTGGGTTTTTGATGATTTGGATCCTGAAAATCCGTTTTATTCTGCCGGTTTAGCTTATTGCAAATTATTCATTGTGAGATCGGATGAGGAGAAGCAAAAAGTTTTAGAAAAATTAATGGATGATTTTTCTATTGACGGAATTATTTACCACGATTCTAAAACTTGCGCAAGAAATTCGAACAATCGTTTCGGGCTTCCTGTCAGACTACAGGAAAGTACAAATATTCCATATTTGGAAATTAATGGAGATTTAAACGATTCACGTTGTTTTAGCGAAGAACAAAGCATAATAGCTATTGAAACATTTATTGATCAATTAAAAAGCAGAAAACAGTAAATAATGTATAAAGTTGGAATAGACCTTGGTTCATCATACACAAAAGGTGTTCTTGTGGATAGTAGTAATCAAATTATTGATTACCATTTAGTTAAGACCGGGTTTGATTTTAATCGTTCATCGAAAAGAATAATTGACAAATTTTCAGAAAATTTCAAAATTGACTTACCAATTTATACTTGTGGATATGGTAGAGAAAAATTAGAAGTTGAATCTGTCTCAAATTCCGAAATTATGGCTTTGGCAGAGGCTGTTTACCATCTTTACAATAAAAAGTGTTCAGTTATTGATATTGGTGGTCAGGATACTAAGTACATTAAAATAAATGAAATCGGCAAAGTTGATAAATTTAGAATGAACAGAAAATGTGCTGCCGGAACAGGTTCATTTTTAGAAGAAATTGCTTTCAGGCTGGATGTTTCTGCTACGGAATTTAATTCTTTTGCAGAACAAGCAACTGAAACAATTAAAATAAATAGTTTTTGTACAGTTTTCGCTGTGTCGGAAATTGTTGGAATGATAAAAAATGGTTTAACAATGCCTAATATTGTTTTGGGAATTTATAATTCTATACTAGATAGAAGCTTTGAATTGGCAAATATTGACGATTCCTTAATTTTAACAGGTGGGATTCCGGATTATCATCCGATAATATTAAAACTAATTCAAAAGAAAATTCCTAATGCTGTGAGCCCTGAGAAATCACAGTTTATGGCTGCATATGGAAGTGTGTTATTGAATACAAAAAGAGTAAATTAATTATCTATTAAATTTAAATACTAATTATTTTGGAAACATTAAAAGAACTTATTAAATATTGCGAAGATGTCGCTTTTGACTTAAATTTCACAAAAGCAAAAGAATGGAAAATACAAGATAAAAGCCGTGTCCTGGTTGGTTTTATGCCTATTTATTTTCCAAGGGAAATCGTTCATGCTGCTAATGGATTAGCAGTTGGGATTCTTGGGGGCGGCGATAAAAAACAAATCTTCAAAGGGGATGCTTACTATCAATCCTATATTTGCCATATGCCAAGAGGAATTGTTGAATTAGCACTCGACAAACATTTCGAAGAATTTGACGGATTTATTTTCCCATCAATCTGTGATGTGATTCGGAATCTTTCCGGGATGTTTAGATTATTCAAGTTAGGTAGATTTATTAAATATCTTGATTTTCCTCAAAATTTTCAGAGTCATATTGGCGGCACGTATTATCAACACGAATTACAGTCCATATTAGATTACATATATGAAATTAACGGTGTTGAGATAACGGCTGAAAGGCTGAATAACTCAATCTCATTATTTAATAAAAATCGTGAATTAACAAATAAGATATATGAAATCAGACAATCATTTCCTTGGCGAATGACTGCTGCTGATTTATATAATGTTGTTAGAGCCGGTTATGTTATGCCAGTTGAAGAGCATAATATTATATTAGATCGAATCATATCTTATTTAAATGAAGATATAGGCAATCCACTCGATAAAATCAGAGTATTGGTCATTGGTGCCTTTTGCGAACAACCACCTTTAGGTCTGATAAGAACAATAGAAATGGCTGGTTGTTATATAGTCGAAGATGACTTTTTACTTGGAGCAAGATGGATTCAGGGAAATGTTGATACCCGAACTGACAAACCATTAGAAACATTGTGCAATACTTATTTATCTCAAAGTACTTTCTCTTCTTCAGTTTACGATGCGGATAATCCTAAGGAAAATAGATTATTAAAACAATTTAGCGATAGAAAAGCTGATGGGATTATTTTTGCAGCACCTAGTTTCTGTGACCCTGCATTATTGGATCATCCAATTTTACAAAAAGCTTGCAATGATAATAATATTCGTTATATAAGCTTCCTATTCAGTGAAAATACCGGTCAATTTAAAGTTATAAAAGAACAAGTTGGAACATTTTCAGATTCGATTAAACTTTGGGAAGTTTAGAGATTTATTAAGTTAAGTTATAATATGAAAAATCGTATATGTGTTAATTAATTAAAAATAGAACAATCTGAATAAAATATATGTCTAAAGAAGTAAAAAAAGAAAAAAGTATGGTAATCCAAAAAGAGATGATTGCCAATCTCTTTAAGGAACTGAGCAACGCAAGAGAAACCGGTAAAAAGGTTGTTTATACCTTTGTCCCCGGTAATATATCTGAACTGATATTATCTTTTGATATGCTCCCTGTTTACCCGGAAATAAATGCATTGCAATCCGGAATGAGAAAAAAATCAGGTGGTTTTATTCTTGATGCAGAAAAGACTGGTCATTCCGAAGATGTTTGCACGTATGTGAAATGTGATGTTGGAATGTTGCTAAACGGCAATATCGGACCTACAGGTGAAAAAATTCCCAATCCTGATTTATTACTTTTAAGTTATACGGGCTGTTTCACTTTTATGAAATGGTTCGAAACATTAAAACGACTCTATCCGGGTGTGGAAGTGGCAATGCTCCATACTCCATATCAGGAAGGTGGTAAAATAACTCCGGAAATGACCGAATATATGGTGAAGCAGCTAAAAGAAGAAGTCATTCCTAAAATGGAAAAAGTATCAGGAAAAAAATATGATGAGGAAAAATTAAAATCTTTGCTGAAAAACACAAGTAAGACCGAAGAGACTATTCTCAAAATATTTGAAACTACAAAGAATCGCCCATCACCGATTGATGCTTATTTTGCAGGTGTATATTATATTGGTCCGATTAATAGCGGCTTTAGGGGTACAGCTGATGCAGTAAGTTATTATGAGGAATTATTAAAAGAAATTTTGGAAAGAGTCGACAATGGACTCGGTCCTATCACTCCCGAAGGAGAAATGGAACATGAACGATTTCGATTAGTTGTCGAAGGTCCTCCAAATTGGACTCATTTCCGTGAATTCTGGAAACTATTTTATGATATGGGAGCTGTAATTGTTGCTTCTAGTTATACAAAAGTTGGCGGTGTTTATGATTTGGGCTTTAGAGTTGATCCTGAACAACCTCTCGAAAGTTTATCCAAATATTGTATGAACTGTTACACTAATTTAAACTTAGAACAACGAGTTGATTTATTGTCAAAACATATACAGGATTATCAGGCAGACGGCTTTTTAGTAAACTCTATAAAAAGTTGTAACTCATTTTCGGCAGGACAATTAATGATTATGAACCAATTAGAAAGCAGATTGGAAATTCCGGTTGGATTCATTGAATCTGATTTAGTAGATCCACGGTATTTTTCGTATTCAAATATTAAGAACCGCCTGGAATCTTTCTTCCAAATGCTGGAACAAAGGAAAATAATTTTAAGCAGATAATTGTAAGTATTAACACTTTAAAAATCGTACAAAAATGGAAAAATATTATTTAGGAATAGATCTTGGTTCAACTACTTCGAAAGCAGTAATTATTAACGATGAAGACAAAATCATTGGTCGTGGAATTACCAATACTCGTGCGAACTATACAGTAGCAACTGAAATTGCAAGATTAGATGCAATTTATAATGCCCGCTTCACTCTTCTTAAGAACAAATTGAAAGAAGATATTAAAAATCAGCCTGAATATAGAAAATATATAGAAGATCTTGAAGCAGCTTTTCAATTTCTGCAGTTTAAAAGAAGATTAGATAGGTTGGTAGTCCAATTTAAGGATGTAATTGAACAAACCTTCAAAAATGAACAAAAAAATAAAATTGAAAATTTTGTTAAATCTATTGTTAATACCATAAGTCCTGAAATACGAAGTGAGTTTCTGTTTGGTAATTTAGGTTCAAAGAATCAATTTTTCAGAGATATTGTTAGCGAAAAATATAATAAAGAAGTTGGAAAAATAGACATTAAGTTCTTTGAACCGTTAATGTTAGTTTATGATAAGAGTATAACACCTGTTGAAAACGAATTAACCGAATTTAATTTTGGTGAATTAATTAATCAATCTATGGAACTCCTGAATGATAAGTATGCAAATTTAGATAATACATTTTCAGAAAATTCCAGCATTAAATTTGATAGCGAACTTAACTTATTAAAAGGCAATTACAAGAAAGTATATGATACATTGAAGGAGCATATACAATTTGTATCCAATATTGATATTCATATTGCAAATATGGTTGGCACTGGTTATGGACGTGCATTATTACCATTCCCCGAAAAATCAATTAAATCAGAAATCCTTTGCCATGCATTCGGTGCTCATGCTATTTTCCCGAATACCAGAACAGTTTTGGATATTGGCGGTCAGGATACCAAAGCAATCCAAGTTGATAGATATGGATTAGTAACAAGTTTTCATATGAATGATAGATGTGCAGCCGGCTGCGGAAGGTATTTAGGATATATAGCAGACGAATTCAGTATTTCTCTTTCTGAATTAGGTCCTTTAGCATTGGAAGCCGAAAATGAAGTAAATATTTGTTCAACTTGCACTGTGTTCGCTGCTGCAGAAATTAGAGAACTCACTAATGTTGGTCAGAAAAGATCCGATATACTTGCTGGTTTACACAAATCAATTGTAATGAGAGCAATGTCTTTAATCTCTCGTTCCGGAGGTGTCAGAAATGAGTTTACATTCACTGGAGGTGTTTCCAGAAATCCTGCAGTAGTCAAATATGTAACTGAACTAGTTCGTAAAAATTATGGCCAGGATTTGACAATTAACATACACTCTGATTCAATCTTTATGGGTGCTTTGGGTGGTGCTATGTTTGCCAGGTTAAGCAATTGATATTTTTTAAATTAATTAAATAAGAAATGAAATGAAAGAAAAAATATATACAATCGGCATTGATGTAGGAAGTAGTTTAATTAAAGCTTCTCTTATTGAGTATTCAGCAAATCCTGTAATTTTAGATAAAAGAACTGAAAAAATCAGAAAAAGAAACCCCGAAGTTGTTGCTGACCAGGTAATGGATTCAATATTAGAAACTCATAATTTAACATTCGAAGATATTGCTTATGTTGCAACAACGGGAGAAGGAGAACTACTGAAAAGAAAAAAAGGTCATTTTTATAGTATGACTACTCATGCTCGTGGCGGAATTTTTATGAATGAAGGTGCTAAAACAGTTGTTGATATGGGAGCTCTTTATGTTAGAGCAATTAAAATAAATGAGTTAGGAAGGGTATTGAATTACAAGATGACAGGGCAATGTGCTTCGGGTTCCGGTCAGTTTGTAGAAAATATATCGAAATATTTGGGAGTTGCTATTGAAGATGTTGGTGAAACTTCCTTAAAAGCAACGAATCCTGAAAAACCCTCAGGGATTTGCTCCGTATTAGCAGAAACAGATGTAATCAATATGGTTTCACGTGGTATTACAACTCCTGATATAATAAAAGGAATTCATTTATCTATTGCTGATAAGATTATCAAATTATTAACCTCCCTGAAAGCAGAAAGTCCAATCGCTCTTACCGGTGGCATGGCAATTAATCACGGGATGGTGCAGGCAATAGAAGAATTAGCCCATAAAGCAAATCTGAATTATCAATTTGTAACACATCAGGATGCAATTTTTGCAGGTTCATATGGAGCTGCAATTTGGGGTGGGTACAGATATTTAAAACTTAAAAGTGACAATGCAATAGTGCTTTAAAACATAAATTAATATGATAATATGAATCAAGAACTCAATAATCTGTTTAATCCGAAATCAGTTGCCTTAATTGGAGCTTCTACTAAAACATATTCAATTGGTAATGTTATTATCAAAAACCTTTTACGTTACAATTATCAAGGTGAAATCTATCCTATAAATGTGAAGGGAGAAGATATTCATGGAGTAAAAGCATATAAATCGATTTTTGATGTTCCGGGAAAAGTTGACCTTGCACATATTGTTATTCCTCCTCCATTTGTTCCTCAGGAAGTAGAAAATTGCGGCCAAATGGGAGTGAAAGCAATTATTATAAATACTGCCGGTTTTAAGGAAATGGGAATTGAGGGTAAAAAATTAGAAGACGATTTCTTAGAACGTGCTAAAAAATATAATATCCGCATCTTTGGACCTAACTGTCAGGGTATTATTAATTCTGATCCTGAATATAAAGCATATTGCAATTTTACATTTACGTATTTCAAACCAGGCAGTATTTCAATTGTAGCACAGAGTGGCGGAGTCGGTGCAGTTATCATGCAAGCATTCCACGATATGGGCATCGGTATGAGATTGTATGCTTCTAATGGGAATGGCTCCGATATTTCTATACCTGAGATAATGAGATACTATGGGAATGATGAAAAAACTAAAGTCATAGTTCTTTACATTGAAAGTATTGCTGATATTAAAGAATTCATGGAAACTGCCTCCGAAGTTGCAGCAAAAAAACCTGTTTTGGCAATTTCTGCGGGGAGAACAGAAAAAGGTGCAGAAGCATCAAAATCACATACCGGAGGTTTAGCAGGCGGAATGACTATGGAACTTATTTTCAAGAAAGCAGGAATCATTTCTTTCACAAAATTAGATGAACTTTGCTATGCTTCTATTGCATTTGCTACTCAGCCAATTCCAAAAGGAAAAAATGTTGGGATGATTACCAATACAGGTGGTCCCGCTATTATTGCAACTGATGAATTGGTTAGCAGAGGTCTCTCAATTCCAAAATTGACTGAAAATGCAAAATCAATTCTAAAAACAACTATGTTTCCTGCAGCATCAATTAATAATCCATTAGATGTGGTTGCTACGGCTGGTGCTGCTCAGTTCAAGAGTGCTTTTGAAGTAATGATGAATGAACCTCAAATTGATAGTGTTTATTTGACATTCGTAACACCTCCATTTGTTGATTGCGAAAGTGTTGCAAAGGAATTAGCCGAAATTAATAATAAGCAAATTAAACCAATGGTATGCAATTACATTACCGATAAACAAGGATGGATTGAAACCACTAACATTTTACAAGATAGCGGAATCCCCTGTTATGATTTCCCCGAAACCGCTGGTCAGGCACTTGCTTCATTAGTTAAGTATCACGAAATCACTTCTCGAGAAAAAGGGAGTATCGTTAGTTTTGATGATGTAGATAAATTAACTGTAGCAAATATTCTTCGAAATGTTAAGTCGCAAAATCGGGAAAATCTTTCTGCTAAAGAAGTATATGAAATCCTATCTGCATACCAAATTCCAGTAGCTGATTGGATGATTGCAGAAAATTTGGAAGAAGCTCTAGCTGCTGCAGATAAAATTGGTTATCCTGTTGTTATCAAAGCTGATTCAGAACAAGTGATTCATAAAAGTGATGTAGGGGGCGTTGCCGTAAATTTAACAAATTCAGAAGAAGTAGAAAATGCTGTTAAAGAAATGAAAGGAAAAATTGGGCAAAATGATTTGAAGTTTTTTGTTCAAAAATTTTTATCAGGTGGGAAAGAACTAATAATCGGAGCTAACAAGGAAGAAGGTTTAGGTCATTTAATTATGTTCGGTTTAGGTGGAATTTTTGTTGAAATTTTCAAAGATGTGATTTTTAATATTTCACCAATAACTGATGTTGAATCATATGAAATGGTGGAAAATATTAAAGCATCAAAAATATTAGGTAATTATCGAGGTAAACCTGGTATAGATAAGCAAATTATTTCAGTCATTTTGCAAAGAATTTCCTTGCTTGTTACTGATTTCCCTGAAATTAAAGAATTAGATTTGAATCCTGTATTTGCATTTGAAAATTCAGCTTATGTTGTAGATGCAAGAATTATTATTTAATGTAAACAAATTATAAAAAGGATAATAACATTTTTTTCAATTAATTAAATGGATAATTATGGAAAGTGAAAAATATAGAATCGGAATAATTGGTTTAGGACCAATAGGCCAAACTTTGGCCGTACATTTCAAAGAAGCCGGTTGTGATGTAGCTATTACAGATTTAGATAGAGAGAAACTCAATTTAATCAGAAAACAAGGTATTGAATTAGTTGGGAAAATTGAAAAGAAATCCTTTTTTAAATATGTATATTACTCCATACAGGAAATGCTTGAACATGACATTGATATTCTCATTAGTGCAGTAAAAGCTTACCACGTAGACAGTATTCTTAAACAAATTGAAACATATAATCAAAAAGAATTATTTTTGCTTAGTGCTCAAAACGGAATTGATATCAGAAAAAAATACACAAGTCATTTTAGCGAATCTAGGATTTTTAGAATGGTTGTAAATTTTGCCGGTAACCTGCAAGCACCAAACACTGTTTTTGAGAATTTTTTTGTTCCTCCCAATTATGTAGCTTCAGTAAATGATTCTCAAACGGAAATTGCCGAATGGATTGCCAGGACATTGACAAGTGTAAATTTAGAAACTCGTACAGTAGATTCATTTGTTGTTGCAGATAAAATTTGGGAAAAAACAATTTTAAATGCTGCTTTAAGTCCAATTTGTGCAATTTCCAGATTAACTATGAAGGAAGCAATGGATAATCCTGATACACTTGAAATTGTAGAACAAATATTATATGAATGTGTTGCAGTGGCAAAAACAGAGGAAATTAAATTGCCGGAAAATTTTGTTAAATTAGGGATCCGTTATTTATCTCAGGCCGGCAACCACATGCCTTCACTAGGTGTTGATTTAATTAATAAATCACCCACAGAAATCGACTATATGAATGGTAAAATTGTAGAATATGGTAGAAAGCATTATATAAAGACGCCACTTAACTTAACTTTAACCAATTTAGTTAAAGCAATTCAATGTAAAAATGGAAATAGTAAATAATTGAGCAGAAATTATTAACAAAATATATAAGACTTATGAAAGACAAAATTTATTCATGGAAAATGACTTCACTGAAAGAAGACTTTCAATTGCAGGAAAGCCCTTTTCCCGATCTCTCAGAAAATGAAGTATTAGTTGAAATAGCAGGTTGCGGTGTTTGTCATACTGATTTAAGTTTTTGGTACTTTGGAGTGAAAACAAAAAAAGAATTGCCAATTACTCTTGGTCATGAAATTAGTGGACAAGTTATTGCAGGAGACCCTGCATGGGTTGGTAAAAATGTAATTATTCCTGCAGTTTTACCTTGTGGAGAATGTGAACTATGCAAAAAAGGTCGTAGTAATATGTGCCAAAATCAACTAATGCCGGGAAATGATTTCGATGGTGGATTTGCTTCGCATATTAAAGTTCCTTCAAAATTTTTATGTCCTGTTCCTGACAAAGTTCTTGAGAAATATTCTCTGCAGCAACTTGCTGTAGTTGCAGATGCAATTTCTACTCCTTATCAGGTTTTAATGAAATCAGAAATAGAACCTGAAGATCTTGCAATTGTCATTGGTGTTGGAGGTGTTGGTACTTATGCAGCTCTCATTGCAAAAATTATGGGTGCTAAAGTGATTGCAATCGATATTGATGATATGAAATTAAATAATGCCAAAACAAATGGAATTGATGCAATTATTAATGCTAAAGATTTGGATATTAAATCGATAAAATCAAAAGTTAAAGAAATTGCAAAAGAACTCGGAGTATCCAAATATGGCTGGAAAATCTTCGAAATATCCGGTACTAGGATTGGACAGGAAACAGCGTTTGCATTGATAACTTATACTACAACACTTTCTATTGTAGGTTTTACAATGGATAAACCTGATGTTAGGTTAAGTAATTTAATGGCGTTTGATGCAAAATTGATCGGTACTTGGGGTTGTAAGCCTGAATTATATCCTGAAGTTCTTGACTTAATTGCAGAAGACAAACTGCAAATTTCATCTTTTATTGAAACTTTTCCAATGTCTCAAATCAATGAGGTTTTCAGAAATACTTTGGCACATAAATACACAAAACGTTCAATTTTAGTTCCCGATTTTGAGAATTAACTCAACAAAACAATTGAATAAAAATAATTAACAATAAATGAGGATAAAAATATGTTATTTTCACACAATTTAGTAGAAACTGAATATAAAGAAATCCTATTTGAAAAAAGACCTTGCAAGGATAAAAACGGGAATCCTATTGAAGGACTTTATAATGCCTGGATTTTTTTGAATAATCCTAATCAATTTAATTCCTACACTACAGGTGCAGTTAAGGAAATTATATTAGCAATGCGGGAAGCTTCGAACGATCGTAGTGTTGTTGCTGTTGTCTTCACAGCAGTTGGTGATAAAGCATTCTGTACCGGAGGTAATACTAAAGAATACGCTGAATATTACGCAGGCAATCCTCAGGAATATAAGCAATATATGCGACTATTTAATGATATGGTTTCTTCCATTTTAATGAATGATAAACCTGTTGTTTGTCGTGTAAATGGTATGAGAATTGGAGGAGGTCAGGAAATTGGTATGGCATGCGATTTTTCTATCGCACATGATTTGGCACGTTTTGGCCAGGCAGGTCCAAAGCATGGAAGCGCACCTGATGGTGGTTCCACTGATTTTCTGCATTTATTTGTTGGAGTTGAACGTGCAATGTACTCTTGTACTATTTGTGACCCTTGGTCTGCTCACGAAGCATTACAATATGGACTCGTAACTGAAATCGTCCCTTCTTTAAAAGTTGATGGTAATTTTATACCTAATCCAATGGTTTATGTTGATAAATGGGTAAATAAAAAAGGTGAAATAATATACGGTAAAACAAAAACAGGCGAAGATTTAGCAGAAGCAAAGGCACTTTTAAAATCAGGAACTGTGGATTTATCTTTATTGGATGAAGCAGTTGAAAAATTATGTACAAAACTGCTCATGACAATGCCAAATTGCCTTAGTAAAACAATTAATTCCTTAAGAAAGAAAAAACTTGAACATTGGGATAAAAATAAAGAAAGTAACCGTGATTGGTTAGCACTCAATATGATGACAGAAGGGAAAGCAGGATTCCAGGCTTTTAATTTTGGTCCTAAGGATAATAGAGAAGTTGACTTTATTAAAGTTCGTCAAATGCTTGCTGAAGGACACGAATGGAATGAAGAAATGCTGAGAGCTGTTTCACCTCAGTATCAATAAAAAAATACAAAAAAAAACAATCCCTAAAAGTGACTCTTTTTGGGATTGTTTTTTTTATTTACAGTTTTTTCATTAATTTACATTTATAATAAACAATTATTGAAAATGAAAACATTTTATTTATTTTATTTAATCTTTTTCCTGGCCCTAACCTCATTTGCTCAGGAAATTAACTGGACATTTGAACTTAAAGATTCTTCATTTGGGCAAACTGCTGCAGGTGACATAGACGGTGACGGGAAACTCGAACTTGTGTTTGGATGCTATAGAAATGATGGCAATATTTATGCACTCAATGCCGAAGATGGTTCGTTGCTTTGGAAATACAATACTTCATTAAATGGAAAGGATGCTTGTAACGATGCAGCTCCAATTATTTATGATATTGATGAAGATGGGATTCCGGAAGTAATTGTTGCAAGTTCCTGCACTGCCCGCACTTATTGCCTGAATGGCACGGACGGAACTGTAAAGTGGGCAGCTCAATCACGAGGAAGCGACTCCCCTCCTTCCATCGCAGATATTGATAATGATGGTAAAGATGAAATTTTGCATGGTGAATTTGGCGGTTACGTGATTTGTTTTGATGCACTCACAGGTGCACAAGAGTGGGAAATTGCTGTGGATACTCATTCATGGATTCAAACTGCCCCTTCCATTGCAGATTTCGACCTGGATGGCAATTTGGACTTCGTTGTTGCAACCTGGAATGCAGTAGAAGGAGATACAAACCGTGTTTATGCTTATCGTGGATATGACCAAAAACTCCTCTGGAGTTTTGACCTGGCTAAATATGCCTATCATGGAACTGCTATAGCAAATTTGGATGAAGATTTCTATCCGGAACTTGTGATTGGTGATTATTCCGGTTTGCTTATAGTATTGAACGCAGAAGACGGTTCTCTCGTTTGGGATGCAGTCGATTCACCTTCTTATTATATTGGCGGACCTGTTGCAATTGGAAATATTGACACTGAACTTGAAGAAGAATTAGTGATTCCAACAGGAAGTCAAATAGTATGCCGGAATAAAAATGGTGATTTAAAGTGGAAGATTGTGCAAAATGATGCAGGTCAATCTTTCCGTGGAGTTGCCTTAAGCGATATTACAGGTGATAATATACCGGATATTTTGTTAGCAACAAGTACCGGAAAAGTTGCCGCATATTCAGGAATTGGAACTCCCAGTCAGATTTTCGAATATAATATAAATGATTATTATGGAAAAAGTTTGGATTTCAATAATGCTCCAATAGTCGCAGATTTCGATGAAGATGGCACCCTGGATATGTTTGTAAT
Organism: Ignavibacteria bacterium GWF2_33_9; assembly: GCA_001804565.1. GTDB lineage: Bacteria > Bacteroidota > Ignavibacteria > Kapaibacteriales > UBA2268 > GWF2-33-9. The sequence continues at coordinate 35,903 of MHAC01000017.1, forward strand.
TGGTGGATACACAACGTATCCAGATTATGAGAGTAATTATGGACTTGCAATTTCATTCAAAGCAGGAAAAGGTGCAGGTCCCGATTGGCTAATGTTTCAGAAAAATATCCGCCGTACGAGCAGTGACTATCTTGACCCGGTTTCAGTGAAAGATGTTCCTATGCTAGGTAAAGTGATTATATCCCCTAACCCTTCTTCGGAATATATTATCATTGATTACCCTTTTAACAAGAATGAACAAGTGGATATGTATGAAACAATCCGAATTTTTGATGTGCTGGGAAATGAAATGCAAACAACCTGCATTCATAAGCAATCCACATCTCAAGAAAGAAATCGAATACAAATTAATGTTTCAGCACTGCCGACAGGAACCTACTTCCTCCGTACAGGCAGTGTTGTTCAAAAATTTATGATTGTTAGGTGAAAAAAATTGGAGCGGATTGATTTAGAAAAGATTATGAAAGAAAAAGTAGGTGATAAACATTTCGGTTTGCCTCCTTTTATTCATAAAATTTTTTACAAATATCTGAAAAAAATTGTGAAGGAAAAGGAAATTAATGACCTGATTCAAAGCAATAATGATAAGAAAAATTATGATTTTGTTACCGGTTTTTTCGAAGGTCTGAATTTCATATATAATGTTAAGAATAAGAGTAATCAAAAAATCCCGAAAACCGGAAGATTATTCATTATTTCAAATCATCCTCTTGGTGGATTGGACGGACTAGCATTACTGAATGCTGTGAGTGAGGTAAGGCAGGATGTAAAGATTATCGTAAACGATATTTTAATGATAATTGAAAATTTGCAGGAAGTATTCATTCCTACAGCAACTTTCAGCGATAAGATTTCCAAGAGTAATATTCAGAAAATTCTGGATGCCATTTATCGAGAAGAAGCTATTATCATTTTCCCGGCTGGTAGTGTTTCTCATTTAACTATGAAAGGTATTAGGGATGCGGAATGGAATAAAAGTTTCGTGTCACTAGCGAAAAAGTATTCAGTTCCAATTATCCCAACTTTTGTGAAAGGTCGTAATTCCTTTAAGTTTTATATTTTCGGATTAATTAAAAAAACTTTGGGAACATTGCTGTTGCCTAACGAAATTATTCACAAAGAAAATAAATCAGTTGATATTTATTTTGGAAATACATTTCATGTTGATAAATCTCAAAAAAAATTGTCAGATATTGAAATTGTAAAACTTGTGAAAGAATTGGTTTATTCCCTTCCTAATAAAATAAAATGAAATAAAACATAAAAAGTCAACATCTGGTCTCAATGCTATTTGAATTTACTTGCAAATCAAACGAAAACCTTTTCCATTCAGTGATGGATTAGATAAGATTATTGATTTATTGTTCTTGAAAAAAACAATTTATTTCATTGCATCATATAGCACTTCCACAAAATGCAAAGCTTTTCGGGATGTACCCTCAGCAATCTGATGACGGCAACTCGTCCCGTTTGCAACAATTATAGTATCTTCAGGAGCATTTCGAACAGCAGGGAAAAGTGCTAATTCACCAATTTTCATTGAAACGTCATATTTATCCTTTTCAAAACCGAATGAACCCGCCATTCCGCAGCAACCGGATTTAATTTCTTCCACTTGATAATTTTCGGGAATTGAAAGAACTTTCATTAATGCATCACTGCCGGCAAGAGCTTTTTGATGACAATGTGTGTGCAGCATGATATTCAAAGATTGTTCTGTGAAAGAATTAGAATTTATTTGCCCTTTTTCAAATTCATTTGCTAAAAATTCATCTAATAGAAATGTATGCCTTGCAATATTTTTGGCAGAATCATGCAAATCACCTGAAACAATTTCCTTATATTCATCTCTGAATGTAAGTATTGCCGAGGGTTCTAATCCAAGTAAAGGAGTGTTTTCATTTATCAAATCAGCAAGGTTTCTAACATTCATTTCTGCAATTTTCTTTGCTCTTTTGAGTAATCCTTTGGAAAAAAATGTCCTGCCACTTTCGCCGACAGGTGCAATTTTTACTCCATATCCCAATTTTTCGAGTAAAAGTATAGCTTTAACTCCAATATCTGAATCGAAATAATTTGTAAACTCATCTGCGAATAAGTATATTTGCCTATTAGTCCTTGCAGCCTGATGCTTCCTATCCCACTTCTTCAGACTGATTTCTTTCAGTTCGGGCAATTGTCTTTTTTGCTCAAATTTTAGGAGATATTTCAGTACTGAGGAAGTTACTTTATTTTTTACAATAAAATTATAAAATTTCGGAGCAAAACTACCTATTCGATTGAATATATTCAAATTGCCAATCATCCATACATTGAATGGTACTCCTGCATCATCATAATAATGCTGCAAGAACTCTGCTTTCAATTTTGTTACATCCACATTTGATGGACACTCGCTTTTGCAGGCTTTGCAAGATAAGCATAAACTGAAAACTTCCATTAAATCTTCATCAACGAATGGATTTCCTTTATTAGATTTACTGATAATTTCACGTAAAGCGTTTGCCCGAGCACGTGTAGTATGTTTCTCGTCCAAGGTTGCTTTATAACTCGGACACATTGTCCCGCCAAGTATTTGCGGCTTGCGGCAGTCACCTGATCCATTGCATTTTTCAATGGAATTTGAAAAACCTCCATCATTGTCGAAATTGAAATATGTCTGAAATTCCCGTTTTGGCTTTGTGTGGTCAATCCTCAGAAAAGTATTCATTCGAGGAGCATCTACGATTTTCCCGGGATTGAAAATCCCATTCGGGTCGAAAATCTGTTTAATTTGCTTAAAATATTCGTAAATCTCTTCGCCAAACATAAATGGAATCATTTCACCTCGAAGTCGTCCGTCACCATGTTCACCGCAAAGAGA